>JABJBS010000094.1 GCA_018668695.1 Deltaproteobacteria bacterium | reverse complement strand
TAGGCTTTTGCTTTAAGGAGTCTTGCGAAGCGCTTATCGGTAAGAATTAGTTTAGCTTCACAGTGCTTGTTGAGGTGAAGGAATTTTCCCACATCTTTACTCGAAATAGGCGGCGTTACGGGTGCGGCTACAATCCCGCTTATTAAGCACCCCCAAAAAGCTAAAAAGAAATCAAAGCCAGGGCCGTAGGCAAGCAGAACTGTATCTCCGGGCTTTACGCCCTCCGCCATGATGAGCTGGGCCACGGCTCGGGAGGCGAGGTCGAGCTCTTCGTAGGTATAAGAAAGTGTTTCGTTGGCGTTGCGGTCTACCCAGATGAAGGCAGTCCGATTGGGGTGGTTGGCGAGTGTATGTCTGTATCTTTCAAGCAAGGTGGATGGCGTCTGGTCTTGCTTCATCAACTCTACGTCCCTCAGCGGTTTCTTGGCTTGAGAATTCTCACGCTAACCCTGTGCTTGCCAGGAAGGTTATATCTAGCTTGGTGCCCATGCCTCATAGAATGTTAGGCGATCTCAAGGGGGGAAGTCGATAGAGTGGGAACGCAGTATGATACAAGTTGGCAAGCGTGGTTCTCGTTACCTTATTTTGTGGAAGTACTGGTAGGTTTTAACCTTTCGGAAAGAATCGTTTTACGAGCTCGTTTGAATAATTTGAAGTTGATTCAACGGTTGCGGCGCCCATAATTTCCCCAGCTATATAGGTGTTATTATCGCCTTGAATACTTTCAATGGCGGGATAAAATCCGCTTCGGAAAGACTCCGGGCTCACATTGGGATAAAAATCCCATTTGTCGTGTCGGTGTATGTGCTTTAATGTCGCACCAACTGCTTTAAGATCCGCACTCACTTTTTCAATTATTTGCGCGTCAGTGTTGGTGCCGTCGTTGATAGCGTAGATCGCCCAGATATCGGTTTCGCTGTACCGCCGGTAACCACAGACGATATGCCCCGCTCGATCGTCGGTCATATTATCTACCATAAACATCAAACCTTTGGGTCCGAGCCCTTCTATTTCAGCAGTGACGGTTTGGTAATCGATGATTCGAATCTGCTTAAATAATTTTTTTTCTGTTGAACTCAGGTCCATGGCGGGGTGAATACGATGCAGGGGGCAGGCCAATATCAGTTTATCAAATTCTTCTGTGCCGTGTCCGGTTGTTATTTTTACAGTCTCGCCGCGTTCAATTTTCGACACTCTACAGTCTAGCAATACATTTTGTTGAGCGGCTACACGCTCAAAAAGGCCTTGGAATCCTTCATCGATGGTAACCATTCCAGGCTCGCGTGCGAGTTTGAAGTTGAAGCTTTTTTGAAGCCGGCCAGGGTCGTAGATTTTAAAAAACTGTGGTGCAGATATTTGGTTTAGATAACCATAACCAAAGCCGGTATAAATAGGCGCAAATATATCAATGAGGTCTTCTAGACCCTCGCGCTTGGCCCAATCGGTAAAGGTTGCTCCAAAGGTCTCGAGGTCAAATCCAAGATATCCCGCTTCGGAGAATTCTGGGATCTGATAGTTGGCTGCGAAAAACTTCTTGAGTGCTGGGCGATAACGGATGAAGAAATCGATGGCCATTTTGAATTTGTTGATGCCACCGCCGCGGCTGGAGTCTAGGAGTTTTGTCTTGTTAATCGGCGTGCAGCTTAGCCCGAATTCCTTGATAAGTTGGTTGACCACACGATAGGTGGTGGGGCCCACGATGACCGCGCCGAGTTCGTAGTTACGGCCGCCGATGGTGGGAGTACAGCACTTACCACCGACGCGTTTGTTCTTTTCAAAAATCTTTACGGAGTTGTAACCGCGGGCTTTGAGTTGCCATGCAGCGGTGAGTCCAGCAGGGCCGGCTCCGATGATTGCAATACGCTGATTCATGATGACTCTTTCACGATCGAGGTGATGACGGAAAAAGACTATCGCTGATTGCTTCACCAAAGATAGGGGAGAAGTTTTTGATTTCGCTCATTGTCTTTATTTTACGAGTAAATATCATGACGCCCACTTCTCCGTCGCGATGTTGGAATACGATGGCGGTCTCGAAAAAGGGTTTATCTAACTCGTTAAGTGGTAAAAATAGTAAAGGTTCGCTCTTTGGTAATCTAAAGCCAGACTCCCACGCAGACCAGTTGGTGATAATGCCTGGCCGTCCAAAAGTGCGTTTCCAGAATCCGGGAATTGGACTGATAGATCCTGATTCATTGGGGCCGCGTTGGTATATGCCGGTACCGCCCTGACCTTGTGCGAAACGGATTTGCTCAGGTTTATCGAAGTCACCTTCGAAAAAGAGAATGCCCGATTCGTAGTTACCGGCCAGTAGCTCACCGTGAGCGTCGGGGTTTCCGTGGGTGTTGAGTTTAAATCTACGCCGAAAATTAACCGCCATGTAGAGAGATGAAAATCCCATCATGCGGGATAAAGTGCTGCAAAGAATGTCATTGGTGGAGATGAATGCAGATTCTTGTTGGCCGTTTCGTTGACGGAATTGTGTTTTTTCCTTTTCCACTGCTTCCATATCTACTCGGAAAAAGAAACCTTGGGGGCGAGGCCGGAATAGGTGTTTTCCAATCGCATTAAGGATGCCGGGAAGAGAGAAGTCGAGTACAGATTTTTCTTGATGCCCGATAGCTTCCTTAAGCTTGTCATTGAAGCTGTGGTCGCGTTTGGGATCAAGTGCAAGGACTGCCTTGGGATTAGGCGACAAGAGCATGTTGAGTATCGCGTAGGCGGTGTAGCCATCGGCGGGAATATGAGAAACAGAAACCAGCACCATAAAGGAATTGGAGTCAATCTCAACCATGGTTACGGTAAAGAGAGATAAGTCTTCTTTAAGGCAGACTTTCCCTACAGGGACCACGTAATCCGATTTCAGTACAACTCTGCAAAGTTCTTCGTAGGGCTGGGTTAAGCTGACCTTGCCTTGTAGTCCAGATGGATTGATGTGGAATATAGAGCTTTCGTCTTGATCCAGTGCACTCAGTTCCTCTTGGAGGGACTCGTCACTCCAGCACAGTGCTAGGCCGTTACCCTCTGCTGTTTTGCGGAGCCTTCCAGCCAACCATGGGTTTTTCTTTAATGTCTCTTGAATGCGGTTTTGAATGAAAGGTTTTGCCTCGGCAAAAGGTCCCTTGAAAAATGTAGCAAGGTTTCCAGAAGGCATACCCGACATCCAACCGAAGCTACTTTCCGCTTTGAGTAAAAGCGTTTCGTGTTGCGTGGGCGTCTCTTGAGGTTTGTTCATCTTTGAACTCCTCCTATGTTTTGTTGGGTTTCTTGCGCTTGCCCGCTGGACTGAAATGTTCGGAGAAGAGCCGGCAAAAAGAAGAGGTCTGCGAGCAACGCAGATGCAATCAGGCCGCTGCCAACAAGTCCAAAAGAACGATTTGCAGGGAAGTCAGAAAAGGTCAGAACAAGGAAGCCGCAGACCAGGATAACGGTGGTCATAAGAATGGCATTCATACTTTGACGAGTGGCGGTAAGAACGGCTTGCTTTCCGGTGACCCCATTATCGAGTTCTTCTTGATAACGGCTTAGGACATGGATGGTATCATCTACGGCAATACCAATGACGATGGTGAAAATGACGGCCGACGCAAAATTAAGCGGTTCGCCTAAAATAGCGAAGCATGCCAGCCCGAGAAATAAGGGGAACGTGTTGGGGACAATGCTCACCAGAGCCATGCGCCAGCTGCGGTAGACGGCCCATATGACGAGCAAGATAACACCGAGAGCCACTGCGAGTCCGGTAATCAGTTCACCCAGTAAAGAATGAAAACCCAGCGAAGCAACTGAAGCGGCACCCGTTATACTCACCTTTAAGCCGGTACCCTTGGTAATGGCCTGAATTTCCGCATCCAATTTTTTCTCAAGTTGGTAAAGCTTTCTCGCTCCGAGCTCCGGCAATGAGCCAAATAGCCGAGCGCGGTCGTAGTCATAGCTTACGTAACTTTCGGTATCGAAGTTCTCACCCATTTCTAGAAGGAGGAGTAGTTGGGCGATGTATTGATTTGAATCGGGGATGAAGCTGCCATCGCCTAAGTGACGATTAAGCTCTTTAACGACTGCTGCAAAACTCACGGGTTGGTGTACACCCATTTCGATGCATTTCTGCTCTATCTTCTCGAGTATTTTCAAGCCAGCAGGGGTCTTGAAGATACCGGGAGGACCCATAAAGCTGAGTTCGATGGAGGACATGCCACTGAACTCGTCGTTCATGATATGCCCTGTTTGGGTCACGGGGTGTGCCTGCGGCAACTCCTTGAGAACGAAATAGTCAACCTTGACACCCGTGGCGGCGATGGCGACCAAGACTGTCATCACGAAGCCTAAAGCGGCTATTTTTTTAGATCGGATGGAGTCACAGGACCAGGCCAATATGTTTTCAATTTGCTTCGAATGAAACTCTTTTTTAACTCTAGAACTAAAGGGAAGAAGGCGCAGGCCACATGGAAGCAGGGTCATCACAGTGATGTAGGTTGCGCCAACGCCTATGGCGACGACCAGTCCGAAGCTCTGTAAGATATCCATTCGAGTGCTTAGAAGTGAGCCAAAGCCCAGTGCAGTGGTAAAGCTTGTGAGCAAACAGGCAGTACCCACATGGGTACCGGATGCGATGATGGAATTCTCGAGAGACTGATCTTGTTGCTGCTCCGAATCAAAGCGGCAGAGGAAGTGCACAGCGTCAGCGACGCCTAGAGTTAAAATTAGCATGGGAAAAAGGGCGCTTAAGGGCGTGAGCGAGATTCCAAGCCAGCCGATGGTGCCAGCGGTCCATACCGTCCCGACCATGATGGTGCCAAGAGGCAGTAGGACCATCGGTACCCTGCGAAATATGACAATTAAGAGAAGAGAGATGACCAGGAGAGATATTGGGAAAAGCCACTGGACATCTTTCTGCATGAGGCCCAGCGTTGCATGGCGAATGAAGGGAATACCTCCGAAGTGGACCTGGGTGACGCCATGCTTGCCGAGATGACCATTGACAACTTTTTGAATGGCGTCGAGGGGTTCTTTAAGCATGTTGGGATCTTGGTAGCGTTCGTCGAGCTTGACCGTGAGCAATGTCATACTCATCGTGGAACTAAAAAATCTTCCCTGGGTCAGCGGCGATTGAGAGAGGTACTCAAAACGCTCGTTAAACGTCTCATCGAAAACAGACTCAGTACCGAATAGGGGCGATATAATGAGCTCTCCATCTTTGCCATGAAGCATCGATGTTTCGGTGATGGATCCAACACCTGTGACTCCTTCAATTTGCCTAAGGTCTTTACCGACTGCATCTACCCAGAGCAGCCAGGGGGCTTGGAGTGATTTGGACGGCTTATCGCCCAAATCGACGACGATGGTTAAGGTGGTGTCATCTGGTCCGAAAGTTGCTCGGTGTTCATTGAGTACATCGACCCGCGTATCGCCTTGTGGGAAGAATTGCTGAATGTCGTTATTGAGCTGTACTTTCGGAATACCGGCAGCAAAAAGTAGAGTACCCGCGGTGAAGAGAACGATGGTTATCCACGGGTGTTTGACGACCGATTTTGTATACCAACCAAATGGGTTCATAGGCACATCATTCCAGTTTGGCTGAATCGCCTCTTTTAAGCACACTGCTCAAAGTATTATCGTCTGAAAGAGAGGTTTTACTCAACCTGGAGCTTGGAGAATACAGCGAGGGAGGACGGGGCACTTAATGAATATCTTGCTTACGCAGAGCTTCCAGTACTTCTAAGCTAACTTTGAGCTTGTCGGTGTCGAGAATATCTTTTTCTACTAAAATGGTACCGAGTGCCCGCCGTACCCCAGACTCAGCTTCGACCACCTGTTGATCTAGCGCGGCGACGACTTGTGCTTGCGT
>JABJBS010000093.1 GCA_018668695.1 Deltaproteobacteria bacterium | reverse complement strand
TTTAGGATAAGCATAACGCATAAAGGGCGATGAGCAGTTCCCGAGAACTCCTCATCGCCCTTTTGCTGAATCCCGCTTGTGCGGCTTTAAACGACTTGTAGCGGATGCAAAGGCACCCCGCACCTTCAGCGTATTCTTGTTCAACCCTAGAGGGAAGCCGTTGGGGGGTGGTAACTCTTTACCAGGAGGACTTTATCCGAATATGAGAAATGTAGCCTGAGGAGCACCGATAGACCGACATGAGACGTCATTTCACCACTAAACTAACCATTCGGGTGAATTGTGATTTACGGCCGCAGAACAGTTGCTTAGAAGTTTCAGCCAAAAAAGGTCTAATGCCTATATTAAATCGACCGTCGTATGAAGAACCTCAGCCATGAAAGGCCCTGGTAACTTTGGGAAATTCCAAGGCTCTGCAAATGCCGAAAACGATCGGGGCAAGTCGTCATCATCGCCTTGGAACGGCGCCTCGCATCCGTTTTCGAACTTCGTGACGAAGTTTACCTAAAGACTCAAAGAAGATGGCCTGTTCCTTCGGAGTTAAAGATTTTTGAATCGCACGATACTGCTTGTCACGGACTTGATGCAGGTAGCTATGGGCCAATCGAACATCCTCTACAGCCTTTGCAAGGGCCTGGTCATCATGGCTGTCCTCACGAACCAAACGGCGCATCAACCGCCGAGCTTGTTCAAGCATAGCACTGTAAGTGCGGTGTTCATCGTCAAAGCCCTTTAGGATCGATTCAACTTGGACTGCCCGAGATTCGTCAAGGCCAACCATTTCCTCAAGCAATCTGCCGCGCAGCTCAATCAACTTTTCATGAATCTGAGCTGTATGTGCGGGAGGGGGTTTTGCTTCGGCAGTTTCTAATCCCATAAAGAGACATAAAAAAGTCAGGCATCCGGCCATCATTGCTCTCATGGTTTATTCTCCTTTAACAATGCGTCCAGTGAGCCTTCTAATATCGTCGCTTCCACCGGGCTGGAACTGTTAAACAGCTCGAAGCCCATACCCTCTTGGTAGCCTTCCCACTCATCTGTACTCGAACTCTGCTTAACGATGTTGATCAGATCAACTTGGATCGCGAAACTGCGCTCGTCTGAAAAGACAACAGGCCTGTCGTTGTTCATTTCCGTTCCACCGAAAAGAGCAAATGCAAGGGCCATGCATGTTAGCCCGGTCGCATGTCTAAGCCATGGGTTCATCCATACCGTCGGCTTCTGAGGTATCTGAGCGGCAAATCGTCCTAAGCTTTGGGAGCGTTGATGCGATAAAGTTAAAGCAGTTTCGTCGAATAGATGTTGCATCTCATGCTCTACCTGCTCATCCAACATCGCTACTAACTTCCTTCTCACACCTGCGTTAAAAGCTGGTTGAGGCTTTCTGCATAACATCTTTAATTTGTTTAATACCCATGTGAACCAAAACTCTCGCCGAGCCCTCACTCATGTTCTTTACTTCAGAAATCTCTCGGTAGCTTAAGCCTGCATCCAGTCTAAGCATGACAACGTCACGACGCTTACGTGGCATTTTCCGTAATGCGCTTCGGATAATGGCGGCTGCTTGGTCTCCTGCTAGGATATCATCTGGGGAACACAGGTTCATGGCCGGTCGACTCTTTGCCTCCCGCACACGACGCCTGGACTCCGAACGCAGAAGCGTTTTTGCCCGGCGAACAGCGACGGCAGCGAGAAACGATTTAAACGGCGCCTCGGGGCGGTATTCCCCTAGCCTCTCATATGCCAAAGCCAAGGTTTCCTGAACTGCATCTTCTGCCAGTTCAGTCTGCCCACATGCTCGATAGGCTATGCGGTGCAACATTTCCAAATGTGGTTCCACGAGTTGACGAAAGGCTGAACCACAACCGCCCTGCGCACTCTCGAGTAGAGACAAATCATGAATGTGCGATGCCGGTGACAAGCCTACTGAGCTTGCTATATCCAAGGTTATATCCATCGTTTCTTCTTCCATGGCGCAGCTTATGAGAACGTTAAAAATAGAGGCTTAAAGCTTCGTCTTTTTAAACCGACCTCAGGCCAGGAAGTTACGTTGAATTTTTATTTAGCTGGAAACCTGAACAATTTCGCGACTTGGATACCACATCCCGCTAAGCCCCCCACCATAAACACACCCGGAATCAAGACCGACAGTACGTGGTCCAACTCTCAAGCCTTGGCGGGCCCAATGGCCATAGAGAACCAAATCATCACCGCGGTAATAATGATGCCACGGTTTAAAACCTTGCGGATAAACGTTACTGGAACCATCCCAACCTTTGGGCTTACGGCCTTTGGAATCGCAGAGCCTAATGGTTGCCAAAAACAATGGGTCGGTCTCTTCAATCGGCAAACGAGGGTGAAGACCACCGTGAACCGCCAACCAGCCGTGCCCCCAAATCCAATGAGGCCATCCTGCAATCCAATCTAGATAGCTTGCGCACTTTGGGTGCTTGAGTAAATCGCGCGAAACCGATTGCTCCAAAAGCCAGGCTGGAGCCTTGCCGGTCGATAGCCCGCCCAGTATGGCCAGCTCATGATTCCCCAAAATAGGTTCAGCCCCCAAGCCGCGCAAAAGACTTAAAGTCCCAACATTATCGGGACCACGATTGATGGTATCCCCCAGCGCAATCAGGTGATGCTTGTCGGGGTTGAAACGAGCTGCTCGTAGCAGGCGCCCCAAGGGGCGAGCACAGCCCTGAATATCTCCCACAAAAAAGGTGGAATCTGCTGGCGGTTGCCTCTTCATCACTCGATCGACTCCCGTTTTGCCCAAACGGCTGGGTGATTTGGTCACACCAACGGTATAAGCTCTTTGATTCTCGCATATTGGCTAAAATAGACAACCGGGTCAAAAATGAGTCGATCATTAGAAAAAACCGCGGTTTTTTGGTCCCAAGTGCAGAAAACTATTGCACGATCGCGATGTGTGGCCGTACAAGAGTGCCGTGCGTTCCGTTCGGAGTTCGATTTATGACTCAGTGCATTGAATCGGGGAATCGGAATACACGAAAACGGTTTGCAGCATGCCTAAAACGTGACGCAGATCCAAACACCTGTATGGTTATCATACAACACTGAAATCAGGTCTCTCCGGGCCCATCAGTCATTAAACGTACCAGGAATATCTATGAGTAGCGCACAAATGATCAGCTCTGAAGAATCGAATAAGTCAGGTGAAAGCACTCTGACAAAAGAAGAAATCAAGAAGAATCAAGATGACTTCATGCGGGCTGACGGTAAGATGGACCGTTATATCATTGAGGGAATGCTTGCAGACCCAGACGCACTGATTGAAAAACTTGGTAACAAAGGTATCAAGCAAGCCATGGTCCTTCAGCGTGCTGCTGATTGCGGAATCTCCGAGTCGATTCTACGTCAAATGAAGCGTGTTGCAGCCGACCTCGCGGGCGACAAAGCAACAAAGAGCCGCCTCTCAACGGGTGTGCGTGCACGGCAGTGCCTCTCATGCGACCGAGTGTTTCTGTCCACCGGCCCTGGTAATCGCCTTTGCAGCCGATGTCGCGGCGGTGATGCTGGACTCGCTCAGCTCTAAGCCAATCAAAAACGAATAAAAGGGAGCCTTGAAGCTCCCTTTTTTTTTGCCCTGATTTCCTCAGTCTAAAATTCGGCCACCTTTACGACGCGTAATAGCAACCACGGCAGAGCGCGGCGGCATATCTTCGCGAAAATCAGGCCATCGGCAGGTTGGCTGGGCATAGGTTGTTTCCCAATCTGCGCCCGGGTGCTGCACGGCAATAAAGAGAGTTTCCTCGTCACTCGCAAAACACGGACCGCTGAGTTCGGCACCTTTTGGAACTGCCGCAAATCGTCTCAAAAGCGCTCTCTCTTCACCTTGCGTTTCGCAAACCCACAAGCCATCTGCCATGGCTAAGCTTGACTCGGCTCCGTCAGATGAAATCCACAGCCTGCCCTTCGCATCGAAGGTCGCGTTATCAGGATTGGCTAAGATATCGTCAGGCTGAGTGCTTGGATGGAAACGAGCACCGTGCTCTGGTTCTTCAGGGTTGCCGCCCAAGAGAAAAACCTCCCACTGAAACTCATCCGCGATGTGGCTAACATCGCCCGCAGGTCCCGGCGGTATCATTTCCAGCACTTGTCCATAATGATTTTTCGCGCGGGAATTCACGCCGTCTGTATCGGTGGAACGCTTCTTATTTTTGGTCAACATCGCGTAAACTCGGCCAGTCACCGGGCTCACCTCAACATCTTCTGGTCTATCCATTGGCGTAGCGTCCGAGATATCTGCCGCCCTCCTGGCCTCCAAGAGAACATCGGCCTGCGAGTGAAAACCATTGCCTGGCGTCAAACCAGCTCTTCCATAAATTAAAGGAATCCAAACGAGACGCCCATCTTCTTCGCACTTGGCAACACTAAGAGTTCCCGAATCGAGAATATTTTTATTCGACTCAGGTGCATGTGGCTCGTACCGGGAATCCGAAACCCAGCGGTACAAATATTCAAAATAGGAATCGTCTCCAGAATAGATAACAACCCGCCCACTCTTATCGATGACAACTTGAGCGGCTTCGCGTAAGAATCGACCGAGCGAGGTTCGTTTCACAGGCATGCTCTGAGGATTTTTAGGGTCGATTTCGACCACCCAACCAAACCGGTTTGGCTCATTCGGATGTTCAGCCACCCGAAAGCGTTCATCAAAACGGTAGTATGGGTAACGGGAAGGTTTGGTAATGCCGTACCGCTGATGATTGATTTTCTCGCGGCCCTCAGGTGCAGGTCCGTCGAAAAAGTAATTAATATTCTCTTCGCAAATAAGAACCGTTCCCCATGGCGTGACGCCGCCTGAACAATTAGCCAATGTCCCCTGAACCCGAGTGCCCGTGGGGTCCTGCCGGGTCTGCAAACGTGGGTGCCCGGCCACTGGGCCAGAAAAAGCAATTTCAGTATCTTTCAAACTGATGCGCCGATTGTATGGACCTTCCACAACCCGCCACGTGGCTCCTTCTTTACGGATCTCGACCACGCTATGTCCAAGGGCCGCCATCTCTACACCGCACTGATTCTCGTCGACGTGATTGCGAGCATCATCTCGGCTGGAAAAGCCCGGAAACATCATAACGCCATTGGCAAATTCGTGATTACAGCAGAGAAGTCCATGCCGGCCCCCGGCAGGTCCATCCGCCAACGGAATATATCCAATGAAATCAGCATTG
>JABJBS010000092.1 GCA_018668695.1 Deltaproteobacteria bacterium | reverse complement strand
TCCTCCGGGACAGGTTCCTCACCTGCCAAAATGGCCTTCGATTTCACATAATCCTGCTCTGACACCACAAAAACCGCGAAGTCGAACTCATCTACCACTTTGACTTCATCCAACACCCGCAACGCTCTCGCGTCTGTAACTGCCATATAAAGAATCGCTTTATACTCGCCGAACACCAATACATCGGCCAGTCCCTCAACTTGCTCCCAATGCTCGCATCGCTCAGCCTGGGTTTGCTTCAGCAGCTTTTGAATTTCCCCCGAAGGAAGTCGAGTACAATGTGCTTGCAGCGCCAAGGCGTCCGTAAGGTGTTCAGCCTCCAAGAGTCCAAGTTTGACCAATGACTGCCCAAGCGGCTCTTGGGCATGCTCGTGCTCACGAAGCCCCGTATAGAGATCACTGCGACTGATGTAGCCCTCTCCAACGAGGATAAAGCCCAAAGCATTGGGCGATGATTGCATCTGATTAGTCACATTGGAGAATGTATCAAAGATTTCCCGCGTCTGGTAATTCAACGCGTCCTTCAAGGAGCGCTTGACGGGGCCTATCAATATGATAGACCGCCCGCACTAACTGCTTAGAAAATCGGAGTATTTTATGCGCTGGATGTTTATTGTTCTTAGCCTTTTAATGGCTCAAACAGCTTTCGCCTCAGGGACAGCCACAAAAGTGAAGATCGGCTTCGTTGACTATGAGAGACTTTCACGTGACTTGCCCGACACAAAGCGTGCGATCACAAAGCTTAAGACCGAACTCGACAAGAAACAAAAGACCATCGACAAAATGCGAAAGCAATTTGAGGGTGAAGTTGAGGCTTATAAGAAGCAGCAATCTTTGATGGCCGCTGACAAGCGCGCACAAAAAGAAGAAACCTTGCGTAACAAGCAAATGGAACTCGCAGGTAAGTTTCAAAAATTACAACAGGAGCTTCAACAGCGTGAAGCGGAGCTCATGCAAAAGCTTGAAGCCAAAGTTGTAAATGTAATCAACAAGATTGGCGACCGAGATTCATACGACATGATTCTGCGGGTTCAGCCTGGCGTTCTTTACCGCAAGCGCCATCGCGACATCACCGACGAAGTGGTGAAGCTTTACAAGCAGCACTACAGCACGAAGTAAAACGTGACTACCCTCCAAGAGTTGGCGGACCAAGTTGGGGGTCGCATTTTAGGAGAGCCCAGCTTCGAGGTATTGGGGCTGCGTGAACTCCATTTGGCCGAGCCAAGTGACCTCAGCTTTTTCACCAATGCGCGCTACCGAAAAGCCTTTAATCAAACAAAGGCTGGAGCCGTCGTCCTCGCGGAGGCCATCCCAGATGGATGTGCCAATCAGCTCGTATGCGACGAGCCCTATTTAGCCGTGGCTAAAATCGCAAGCATTTTGTACCCACAGCCAACTCACCCCCCCGGAATTCACCCGAGTGCATTTGTAGACCCCAGCGCTAAGGTTGCGTCCTCAGCCTACGTCGGACCGAACGCCGTCGTTATGGAAAACGCCGTCATCGGTGAGTCGGCAATCATCGAAGCACAAGCTTACGTTGGACCTGGAGCCAGTGTTGGGGCGTTCAGCCGTCTCCACCCTGGCGTGAAGTTGCTCGCAGCAAGCGAAGCAGGCAAGCACGTCATCGTTCACAGCGGTGCTGTTATCGGAAGCGATGGTTTTGGTTTTGCTCCAGACACAGATGGTGTTCGCCACAAGATTCCTCAGGTAGGCAAGGTCGTCATTTCCGACCATGTTGAAATAGGCGCCAATACCACCATCGACCGCGCAACGCTTGGTGAAACGCGGATTGGGGCAGGCACTAAGATAGATAACTTGGTTCAAATTGCTCACAACGTCATTCTGGGCGAACATTGCGTAATGGCAAGCCAAGCGGGCATCGCTGGAAGCACCACCGTTGGCAAACATGTCATCATGGGTGCACAAGCCGGCGTGACCGGTCATATCTCGATCTGCGACAAAACAATGTTGGCGGCTCGTGCCGGCGTCATCTCCAGTATCGACACACCTGCTGTTTACGCAGGCAGTCCATCCATGCCTCATCGAGCTTGGCTCAAATTCAAAGCTCATCGAGATAGGATCCCCGAAATGCGTCGTGCCATTTCAAAAATAGAGCGGGCTCAAGCCGCGTCGACGGACAAAGAACGGAAAAAAACATGAGCATCCACCCCTCTGCCATCGTCAGTGAAGGCGCTCAAATCCACCCAGACGCCGACATCGGTCCCCTTTGTGTTGTGGGACCCCATGTCTCCATCGGCAAGGGCACTCAGCTGATTAGCCATGTAAGCATCCAAGGGCACACCAGCATGGGCGATGACAATACGGTTCACCCTTTCGCGGTTCTCGGCGGTGCTCCCCAAGACCTAAAATACGAAGGCGAAGACAGCAAGCTCGTCATTGGGGACAACAACCAGATTCGCGAAGGCGCTACGCTCAACCTCGGAACGAAGGCGGGCAACGGCGAAACGCGCGTGGGTGATCATTGCCTTATGATGGCCTATTCCCATGTAGCCCATGACTGCATCTTGGGCAGCCGTGTTATCCTAGCCAACTCGGTAGGACTTGCCGGTCACGTAGAACTCGGCGACCATGTTATCGTAGGCGGACTCGCCGGAATCCATCAGTTTTGCCGAGTAGGACGCAACTCCTTCGTTGCCGCCGGCGCGATGGTGGCTCAAGACGTCGTTCCATTTGCAATTGTCCAAGGCGACAGAGCACAGCACGTGGGCATCAATTCAGTTGGCCTTCGCCGCTCAGGCTGGAAGCAGCCTCAAATAGCAGCTGTTCGCATGGCCTTTAAACGAATCTTTCACCCAGAAAACGCACGACTGGTCGCCCTCGAGCAAACGGAAAGCACCTTGGCCCAAGAATCATCTGAAGTCGCTGAAATGTGTGCATTCATTCGCAGCGCTACACGTGGCGTATGCCGAGCCCGGCAAGCCCTTCCTAACACGGAACACTACGAGGCTTAGGCCATGGCGCTAACCGACTCAGTAGGACTCATTGCAGGGAACGGTCAGTTCCCTATCCTCTTCGCAAAAGCGGCAAAGGAGCAAGGTGTCACGGTTATAGCCGTTGGTATGGACGGCGAAACAGAACCCACCATAGCGAGCTACGTCGACAGCTACCACCTTGTAAAAGTAGGTCAGCTCGGCAAGATGATTCGTATTTTCCAAAACGCATCGATAACAAAGGCAGCCATGGCCGGCGGAGTCCGAAAGACTCGGCTCTTTGGAGGTGCTAGGCCCGACTGGACTGCTCTTAAACTCCTTGCACAAACCGCAGTCCGCAAAGATGACGGGATGCTTAGAGCCATCGCTCGAGAGTTTGAAAGCAAAGGGATCGAGATCATAGACTCCACAACCTATATGCCTGAATGCTTGGCACCCGAAGGTGTTTTAACGGGTCACGACTTAGACCAACAAGCCCTCACCGACCTAAGCTACGGCTACGAAGTCGCAAGAAAAATAGGTGAATTGGATATCGGTCAAACCGTCATTGTAAAGGCCGGAGCAGTGGTTGCCCTGGAGGCGATTGAGGGCACTGATGCTTGTATTAAACGAGCTGGCGAACTTACCGAACACAGAGGTGGCGTCGCCGTGAAAGTCGCAAAACCCGACCAAGACATGCGCTTTGATGTACCCGCCATCGGTGCCAAGACCATCGAGAACCTGGCGTCTGCCGGAATCACAGTACTTGGAATAGAAGCCGGGCGCACCCTTATGCTAGAGCCTCAGTCCATTATTGAAAAGGCCGACGCTCTGGGCATTACCATCGTCGGACTTATCCAAACATGAGTAATACCATGCAGCCCATAAGATTAATCGTTGCGGGCGCGGGACACCTTGGCCGGTTTCACGCCCAAAAAATACAAGCCAACTCCAACACTGAGCTGGTTGGCGTATTCGATATAGACACAGCAAAAGCACAGGCCTTAGCTGATGAGGTCAGTTCACACCCACTAAGAGCGCTTAATGAAGTCGCAGCGGATGCTGTCATCGTAGCCACCACGACCTCGTCACACTTAGATGTCGCCTGCGCCGCCATCAATCTAGGCATGCATGTGCTTGTTGAAAAGCCTATCGCCCCTACTATCAAAGAGGCTCAAACAATCATCGACGCCGCCAAATCAAAAGGCGTCGTGTTGGCGGTAGGTCACACAGAAAGATTCAACCCCGCCGTAAGTGCAGCCATGAGCCTTGTGGTTAACCCGAGATACATTACGTCTGAGCGGCTTAGTCCATTCAGCGGAAGGTCTATCGACGTCGACGTAATCTTGGACCTCATGATTCACGACTTGGACATACTTGCTGCGCTGGTGAGTTCTGAATTACGTGAAGCGAGGGCCATAGGTGTTCCCGTATTAACCAACTCGGTGGATATGGCTTCGGCTCGACTCGAATTCATGGATGGCACAGTTGCCGAGCTTCAGGCAGGCCGAGTATCCATGGAACCATGTCGCAAAATAAGATTCTTTACAGAACAGCATTATGTTTCTGTTGACTGTGCCAAACGAGAAGTTAAGGCCGTCAAACTAACGCCACCCGCTGAAGGTGAGAAAATGGGAGCTGTTAGTGGAGAGCCTGTCACCGTTCCCGACTGGGACCCGCTCGCAAAACAACTCGAAAACTTCGTGCAAAGCATTCAAACGGAGGCTGAGCCTGTTGTTTCCGGGGAAGCTGGGATGAGGGCTTTGAGATTAGCCTGCGCGGTACGTGACATTATGACCAACCCTGCAAACCCTTGCTAGTTCTCAAGGTCTGCCAAGCGCCGGACCAATGCACTCTTGTCACTTTCACTGCTGTCTAGGCGAGCCTTAAGCTCCACAAATCCCGACTGTGACTCCGTAAGAGACTGGTTCGCCTCACGAAGCTTCGACTGGAGCATCTGAATGGTCTCGAGGTTAGAACGATTAAGTTCTTGTTCTTGTTTCATTTTAGAACCAAGCTTTAAATTAGCCATTTGCTCTCCTTGAAGTTCAGCCTCTAATCCATCGGATTTAGTAACCTGCTCAACGAGCCGTGAGCGGGCCTCTTCAAGATAACGGTCCAGCTCCCTGCGAGCATGCTCGGCCGCGTGCGTATCCTTACTGTAGACTGCTTTTGCTTGCTCAAAGGTTGTCCTCTGTCGGAGCAGTTCTTCATTGTGGTCCTTGGCAACAGCTGCATGCCTTTGTTCCAACGCATCAGCATGTTTCTCAACTTCGCTCAGGCGCCCCTGCGCCGTCTCACCATCCCTCAAGGCTGCCTTAAGCTTAGCTTTAAGCTCTGCCATAGATGAGTCGTGACTAGACTGAGCCTGCTGAAGTGTCTCTAACTGGGAGCGGAGTTCACCTGATGTCTGAGAGGCAGACTCAGTCGTTTTCTTTGACGCCGCTTCAAGCGCGGCCAGTTGTGTTTGTAGCAATAATACTGTTTTTGAGTTCGCCTCAAGCTCCGCATCTCTTTGCTTTAAGGATGCGGCCGTATGAACAGTATTGCGATGGATCTCGATTTCTCTGATTTCGACCTGCGTAAGACGCTCTTGAAGCTCTGCATTTTGCAACCGCAAAGACTGTTGCTGTAATGAGTGAGCCTCTTTCTCCGACTGCGATAAGCCCTTCAGTGCGTCGTAAGCTCGCTGCGAACGTTGAATCTCATCGGACGCTTGGCTCGATTTTTTCTCGGCCGACTCTCGGGCCGACTCGATTTCAGTTGCCCAATCCTCACGTTCTTTGTCGAGTTCTTCCTGAATCGCGAGAAGATTGAGTTTAAGGTTTTTCGATTCATCTTCAAGGTCCGTATTTTTTTCATTGAGGCTATTCTTTTCGGCTTCTGCTTCTGCCCTCACTTCATTGAGCTTGGCTTCTAGGCCGGACAGTTCCCCATTTGCCTCATCCAATTGGCTTTTCGCTCGAATGAGTTCCTCATCCTTGGCACGAACCCAGTCGGCCGCCGAATCGATTTCCGACTGCTTTAAGCTCCATACGAAGGATACGCGTGAGAGGTCTCGTTCCAACTTTCGAACCTGCTCGCGAAGCCCAAACAGCTTTTTATCAATCCCTGTTAACCGCGGGTTTCCCTCAGGTGCTGGCGACTTGAAATCAACGTGACGAACCTGGGCGAAGACTTTACCGATAAATTCAACGTCATCGCTCGAGAGAGAAGATTGGATGGGATTTGGACCGGTAACGCCAAGGCTTGGCGGCGCGATTCGAGGCGGCTTCGGAGGACTCTCAAGTGGTTCCAAATCCTCGATCAGCTCATCATCCATGCCCTCATTCGGGCCGCTTTTATTCTCATCACCCATGGTCAGAACAGTAAGTCATAGGAGGCGCCCTATGCGCAAGCCGCAAAAGTGAGGCTGGCTGTTTGGCCACGATTCTGGCAACATCTTCTACACTTGGCCGATTTGTGAAGGACCCGGTTTTTCAATGAATACAATATTATTTTTGGTTTCAGCGCTGGTTATGACGCCATGCGGAAAGATCACGTTGGACGCACAGATTGGTGATAACCTCGACCAAGTCGATGGGAAAGTTCGCTGCCACGATGCCAGCACCGACAAACCGGCTCTTGAAAACTACATGAAATGGCTTAACGAGCGGGAGTCCGCAAGTCTCGATGACGTCAACACACCGTGGGTTTACCCCAGAGGCTATGTGCCTGGCTCCATGGCAGTTCGTGACGCAGGCGCAGAGCACACCTATCATTTTCATTCGATTCTCCCCGCGCGCGCTGGCACACTCGGCGCGCTGAATGAAGTAGGATACCTACTTGGTGGCTGGCACCCTGTCTTTTCCAAAAAGGGCATTATCGGCACTGTCCCAATAAGCTACACTGTACATTTACCCAAAGGGGTTGGTGGCCTGGTTGGTGACAAGATCTACAAGCCTGGACCGGCACGTACGATTCGAGGCGATTTTGAGGGTAAATTCCTGCCGCTCTTCCTGAGCCGTTCGTTCGTAGTGTATAAGAAAGGGCCCTACCACCTAATCGCAAATCGCCAGATCCCAAGTGCAAAGCAAAACAGGCACATTCCTTACGGCCTTCGGGACATCACCAATAGCGGCAATTCATCGAGTGAACGAGAGATCCTCAAAACACTCGAGATGGCCGACGATTACGCACCGCCAACACATAGCGACCGCCGCCCTATCTACTTCGTCATGGGTCCAAGCCGTAAAACCCTTTGTGAATCTTTCGACGGTGGAATCCTCATAAGCGACCGAGCGTTTCAAGTTCTCGACTGGGAGCGTCTTAAGCGGTTTCATCGTAACACTTTGTGGCGTTATGTAATGCAGGCAACCCTACGTGATGAGGTGGTCAATCGGGAAGCACCAGAGGATGTATCCTGGGTCCTCGACTTTGTAAGCTCTAGCCTCCGCACAAAGATTTACCTTGGCCATTATGGCAAACAAGAATGGGCCACTGACGTCCTTTCTAAGTTTGCAGTCATTCCGGAAATCGACGCCCTTATCCACGCACCCCAGGTATCTTTGGCCAGCACCTACTTTCTCTCTATAGACGAGGGCACGGGACTTGATGTTGAGCTTTCACGGTTTGGGGCCCACACAGCGCCAGGCAAACTTCTTCAAGAAAAATTACTCGACCAACACGGGCCAGAGGCTACCTTCCAACTGGTTCAGCACTACCTTAAGGCAAATAGCTCCTTCATCGCCGCTCTGGAGAAATCCTTTGGACGTCCGGCGACCAAACGACTTCTGCCTTGGCTTAAGCCCCAATACCCTCAAGTGGACTACTTTCTTGAGTCGATTCATAAAACGGAAAAGGCCATCGATATAAGCGTTGGTGTAAGAGGTCAGACGAGCGCTACAGACATGATAACGGTCGAATCCTCCATCGACGGGAATCCAATACGTCGACAACGGCTTGGACCGGGCAAGCTCTCTTTCCCACTCGAAACTGGCGACGCTCAATTTACCATCGACCCTGAGTCTCGACTCGTTGAACACCTGCATCCAACCGGCGAGGAATCACGCTATAATAATTACCGTTACCCGCGTTGGCGCTTCTTGCTCAACAATATCAGTGGGCTTTTTGCAGTAACCAATCAAGAATTATCCTTGGCGGCAGATTTTTCTTTACGCCAGGTTTACGACCTGCGTTACCGGTATCGTTTTTCGGTCTACTACACGCCCGTAAGTATCGGAGGCAGCGCCGCGCTCGCATACGGATTTGGTCCCAAGCTCAATGCCTTGCGCCTTTCACATGCGCTAAGCATTCGCACCGCTTATTCGTATCTGCGGGACGAGGGAATCGATTTACCCACCGGGCACCTCGGACGCCTTTCGCTCAGCTACAGTCACGACACTCGCATCAGTCCTTATTTCGCGTTTGAAGGCCGCGGCTGGAATACGAGCATCAGCACTGGCTACCACCGCACAACTGCTGAACCGGGCGTCTATGGCACTGCTAGCGCCGCTATCTTTGGAATCCTGCCCTTACCAGGCAGGCAAGGCCTAATGGGCCGGCTACGGGTGGATGGCATGGTAGGCAACGCGCCAGACCAAGCCAGCCTGCGACTGGGTGGACTCTATCGAGGCTCGCGGGGATACGAGTCCGACGCCGCGCGTGGTGATGTTTTCCGAGCATTGGCCACCATTGAGCATCGGCATGCACTCTTCACTGCTGCCAAGATTAACTTTTGGGGCGCATTGATGTGGACGCGGCTGGAAGGTGCATTTTTTGCGAACGCGACGTACCTTCCGAATCACGACAGCGCATGTGGTAGCCCAATGTTTTATGACGTTGGATATGGACTTCGCTTCATCGGCGATGCGCTCAACATCAGCCCTGCAGCCATTGTAGTTGACGTAGGTGTTCCGCTCACGCGCTGCGCAAAACGTGAAACGCACCAGCCTGTTACAGTCTACCTAAGCTTCCTGCAATCGCTTACCAGTTTTTAGAAGAAGTTTCCGATGGTGAATTCGAAGATTAGGTTATCGTCAGTCGTTGCCTTCTTCGTAATTGGAATACCCCATTCGAAGCGCAGTGGTCCAATTGGACTGAACCAGCGAAACCCAAAACCAGTAGATAGATATAGGCCCATTGGCGGCTTGGTTGCCGTGTCAGAACCTATGATAAACACATCTGGCTGGTCTTCAGCGCTGGTTCCAGCATAGAACCAACCTTGGTCATCGTTGAATGCATTACCCGCGTCAAAGAAAAGAACGCCTTTGATACCTGCGGATTCCAAAATCGGGAATTCCAGTTCGATATTGAAGATTGCCTGCTTGTTCCCGCCTACGTTGAGGCAATCGGCGCGGCTTAAGTGGTCCATCGAGTCCAGGGGTGCGAGTTCGCAAGGCCCAAGGCTACGAGGCTCAAATCCGCGAACAGAATAGATACCGCCGGGAAAGAATCTCTCACTGATGGGCGCCCGGCGTGGGGCAGAAGCTGAACTTTCAGCCTCTCCAGTGCTGTGGAGGTATCCAAATTCGGCGTTTAACTTAAGCACCAAGCCCCAGATGATTGGCTGATAATACCGAGCCGTCAACTGAAGCCTTAAAAACTCCATTTCACCATCGGCGCCTAAAATCTCGTCGGAGATTTCAGCCTTGAAGCGGTGGTACTGACCGGCGGTTGGGAAAAGGCGGTTGTTACGTGTATCGTATGCCACTGATGTATTAATAGCAGAATTGATTCCGCCAGTTTCATCAACCAAATAGTGAGCTCTCCGCAAGGCAGAACTCTGGCTAATTTCAATTTGCTCAATGGTGTAACCAAGACTCAAGCGCAGATCTGGCGTGATGGGGTACCCCACTGTAGGCGAGAACCCGGTGGCCGCCCGCTGAAAGTCGCGGTAAAACTGCTGCGTCACATAGGCATTCAGGCCCAACGAGAACATCGAGTCGAGAAGGTATGGTTCGTAAAACTGCAGAGAACCAAACTTGCGTCCAAAGGTACCAAAAGACAGCTGCAATGAGAGAGACAGTGATTGGCCGGTTCCAAGGAAGTTATTTTGAGCCACTTGTGCGGTAGCAATGAAACTTTCAACGCTTGAGAATCCTGCTCCAACCTGAAAGGTGCCGGTACTCTTTTCCTTAACCTCAACCTCTAAGGTCATGGTATCTCTCTGAGCGCCACCCGCTGGTTTAATCTCAACATTCTCAAAGAAGCCAAGCTGAAAGATTCGGGCCTTTGATGCATTGATGCCCGCTTCCGAGTAGAGCTCACCCTCGAAGACTCGCATTTCACGGCGAATAACCTTATCCCGAGTCTTGGTGTTTCCGGAAATCTCAATGCGGTCAATGTAAACCAAGTCGCCCTTTTGAACGGACATTTCGAGGTCTACCTCTTTGTCCTCAGGGCGCATTTTAGAATTGGGCGTTACATTCGCGAAAGCATAACCCATATTCTTATAAACATTGGCCAAACGTCCGATGTCTTCAAATAGGGTTGTTCGCTTAAATGTCTCGCCCTTTGTTGAGACGATGAATTTACGAAGAATATCCTCAGTGACGATGACCTTGCCTTCGCTGTTCTTGAGTTCTATCTCACCAGCGAACGTAATGTTGCCAATCGAATATTTAACGCCTTCCTCTACAGGAATTACGATATCGATATAGCGGCGGTCTGGCGTCAACGTGACAGTGGGTTGTCCGACCTTAATAGAAACGAATCCGTGGTCATAATAGAGCGCCTGAATCCGCATTAGATCCGTCTGAAAGTGTTCGTCTTTGTAGGTCCCGCTTTTCGTAATGAATGAAATCTCATTGCCTTCACGGGTCTGGATCATCGTCTTAATATCGGTGTCAGACAAATGTGAGTTACCGACGATGGTTAACCGGCGCACCTGGACTTTGAAGTTCTCTTTGACGTTAAAAACGATATCCACACGGCGACCATCTGTTCCAACGGGTAAAACTTCGTGATCCACGTCGGCAAGAAAAAAACCTTTATCCACATAGAGTTCACGGATTTTTTGAGAGTTGGTTTTCAGAAGTTCTACATTGAGAATCTTCATGGGCTTAACGTTGACGACCTCGGTTATATCTTCGTCAGAAACGTCGTCGTTACCTTTGTAAAGCACTTTGCGAATTGCAGGTTTTTCAGAAACCTGAACGGTAATTACGACACCTGCGGCAGTTACTTCCTGAAGGATTTGAATGTCCTTGAAGAAGCCCTTGTCCCAAATAGCCCGTAAATCTTTCGTGACTTGGACTGGGTCAAGGCTATCACCGACCTTTAAAGTCAGTGCTGCGGCAATGGTCTTATCTTGAACCCGTCGATTGCCTTCGATATTAATTTCTGAGATTTTGGCCTCATCGGCTTGAGCCGAAGCAGCAGAAAATATCAGCGCAGCCACGCAAAAGAGCCGCAACCAGCCAAGGCCAAATCGTTTGGCCATCTTTTGATATTCAAATCTACCCACTTTATTCACAATCTCGCACCTTATGGTCTTCCAGGATCAGTTGTCTCGGCATCTGCGACGCCAAGCTCCGATTGTGAGTAACCACGACCATGGTGGTACCCCGTTCTTCATTAAGCCGGAAAAGCAGTTCATGAATGGCCGCGCCCGTTCCCTCATCCAGGTTACCGGTCACCTCGTCCGCCAGGACCAGGGGCGGGTTCAAGACCAACGCTCTCGCCAATGCGACACGTTGCTGCTCTCCTCCTGATAGCTCGCCGGGTTTATGCCCCAATCGATGCGCTAAGCCAACAGCTTCAATAGCATTTTCCGCCAGCTCCCGGGTTTCCTTACGGGCCCGTCGAGCGATGAGGCCAGGCATCATCACATTTTCGAGTGCCGAAAACTCAGGCAAAAGGTGGTGAAACTGAAATACAAACCCAAGAGATTCATTACGAAAGTCGGCTAAGCCCTCTCCACCAAGGTTTGCGAGAGATTCACCCTTATAAAAAATCTCTCCTGAATCAGGAGCGTCAAGAGTACCAAGCACATGGAGAAGCGTACTTTTACCCGCCCCAGATGCGCCGATCACGGAGACCATCTCACCTGCGCGGATTTGAAAAGAAACGTCACGCAAGACATCGATAGTCTCGGGGCCCTTCATGTAGCTCTTGGATACGTCCTTTACTGCTATCAAATCCATGTTCAACCTTCCCGAAGACCTTCAACTGGCTCGAGGCTAGCGCCCTGTAACGCAGGGAAAATCGCAAAATCCCAAACGATGAGCAATGCGGCGACCATGACGACCACGAGGTCCGCTACCGACAGATGAACCGGCAAAGAGTCGATATAGTAAACTTCATCCGGTATCCATAGGCCAAGCTGCTCCAAACCAGACACCGTAATGAGCCCACAAATACCGCCCATGAGGGTCCCAAGACCTCCGACCACCATCCCTTGAGTCAGAAATATCTTCATAATGCCTGTGCTTCGAGCACCAATCGTCTTGAGAATCGCTATTTCCTGTCTTTTTTCGATAATGGACATCGCCAGCGTGGTCACAATTGAAAAACTCGCCACGAGGATGATGAAGGCAAGGACGATAAAGGCGATGACGCGCTCGAGTTCGAGAGCAGCGAATAGGGTCTGATTACGTCGCCGCCAATCCCTGGCCTCCAAGCTATGAACTTTCATGACCGGGCTTAGATTGGCCACAACATCGGGCGCCATTTCGGGGGTGGCAGCCTGAACCTGAAGGCCCGTAACCTGACCATCGGCCAGCTCAAAAAAGGTTCGAGCCATTTCGATATCTACATAAGCAAAACGGCTGTCGTATTCATACATTTTACTGGAGAAAATGCCCACTACCCTAAACCCACGACTTTTAGGCGCCGGACCTACGGGCGTGAGTACTTCCAGCATCGGAGAAATGACCCGAACGTCATCTCCCAACTTAACGGATAAAGCGCGGGCCATCTCTGCGCCGAGTATGATTCCCGGCGGCTGGACAGGCTTGCTAAACGCAAAGGGGTCGTCCGATGGTTGAGAATCCCCCGAAAGCACCTTTAAACCCGCCAGAGATTCAGATGAGAGCCCTGCCAATACCTTGAGAACCTTGGGGGATGTTTTGGCATCGATACCCATCAACACTCCACCGTTGAAATTGGAGCGGCTGGCCACGGCCACCTCACCCTCAATATAGGCAGCGGTTGCCTCAACGCCTGGCGTTTGCGCAAGCGCGTCGACCAGCTCATTCGTCAGGTCAAAAGGCTTAACTTGCGAGTCCTGAATGAGAATATGGGCATGAGCTCCAATAATTTTCTGCCGCAGGTCGTGCTCAAACCCGGAAAGGATGGCCAATGACACAACAACCAGCCAAACGCCCAATGTAACGCCCACAACCGAAATGGCTGTTACGACTGAAAGCGCCGGCGACGACTTTGACAATAGAAACCGGCGACCCACCAATGACTCGTAGCCAAAACCGCGCCCCTTCCCTTTTCCTACAAGAAGGTAGCGAACCGACAGCCCAAGGTACCCCAGCAGCAAGACCAGCGGAGGAACGACCAATAGCAGCCGAGTGAATGGAGAAGAGAGCGCAAAAGACTGCCCCATCCACAACCCAAGGCCTGCACCGATCTCTGTGAGAAAACAGACTGCGACCGTAAATTCGCGCGCGGCCATACCCGTGGTTTTGGGTTTGAAGCTGGCCCCTAAAAGCAGAGCTCCCAAGGCAATCATTGACTGACTTACGCCAGCTGAACGCTCGAGCGAAAGGCCCAAGAATTCGAACAACATGACCCCGGGAAACAGTAAGAAGAGTCCCAGAACAATGCCGCGCAGAGTCTGGGTCGTATCAAACTGCTTCAGTCGCACCTTGCGCAACACCCATACCAGGGCCGCTAAGTGCACCAGACCGAACACGGCCCATGTCATCCAAAGTGTCACTTATCGATACGAAGCTGCGGAAAGAGAACAACATCGCGAATCGAAGCGGTACCGGTTAAAAGCATTACCATGCGATCAACACCCAATCCAAAACCACCGGTTGGCGGCATGCCATGCTCCAGCGCACAGACGTAATCTTCATCCATCTGGTGAGCTTCGTCATCACCACCGGCTCGCGCCTCAAGTTGCGACTCAAAGCGCTCCTTCTGATCAACAGGATCGTTGAGCTCGCTGAATGCATTCGCGAGTTCTTTACCACCTACGAACAATTCAAAACGGTCAAC
>JABJBS010000091.1 GCA_018668695.1 Deltaproteobacteria bacterium | reverse complement strand
TTTCAAGCCAACCGCACGAAAGATACGTGTAGGCAGTATGCCTGTTCGACCGAGCCCAACTTGGGCAATGATATACCAAGTACCGGATCTGGGACCACCGGATCGCTGCTCAATGCCATTGTAGGTGCCTTTGCCGACTACGAGGCCAATAACCCATAGTTTTCTTACCGACCCCGGCGACCACTCTCGGTAATCACACTGTAGGTCATAAAGTAGGTAGTGAAATCTTCCATATTGATGCGAAAGATTCCGTCGTCTTTGCCGTCGGGTGCACCGTTGTAATCTGGCTCTGATTGTCCCCAGGGATTTCTCAATATAAGATAGGGCTCGCCCGTATTCTCATCCATGCCGCCGCCTAAAACCGCATAGTTGTGATTCGCGTAAAGCTTCATGCCTTCGTAGCGGCCTTTATCTCCATAGGTCCCCGCACTGGCCGGACGACCGGCTTCAATGGTGTCCCGAATGGTTTCAAATACTTCCTGCTTGGAATGAGCCTCTTCCATGTTGTGCATCATATAAGGCTCGCCCGTAAAAGCGCGCACCACATCACCGGCTTTGCCGCCTTGGCCAATGGCCTCATAGGAGCCGCCCATGTGCTGGGCGTAGGCTTTCTCGAGAATCATGGGCCAGAGTTCACCCGATGGACTGTGGGTATAGATGGGCGTGCCATCGTCTTTCACAAAGAGGTCACTGTCGACGGTGACCTTCACCGGCTTGGGCCTATATTTTCCTTCGAGGAGTGTGACTTCAAAATTACCGTCGGGAAGTTCCATGATGGCATTTTGAATGGCTTCGGGCCGGTAGTGAGCCAAGAGAGACAAACCGCAAGCAAAGTAGCAGTTGTTGATGGCGCCTTGCTCTACATCCTCTACGGATACGCCTTTTACATAGAGCGGGCCTTCTAAGTGGGCCATATCGACCGTGGCTTCACCATCGGCGCCAGTGTGTTCGGCGGTGGGCGCAATGAATTCAAGATCCACTTCCATGCCATCGCCCATGTCCGGCGGAGCCACGCGGCTCCAGGCATCGCGGCCATCGTTGCGCACAAATACAGACGCTGCTTTGGGCTGGTCAGGGGCTTGAATATGCAGCTCGACCGTTTCGCCTTTTTTGCTTTTCACAGGAAGGTCGAATTTACCATCGGCACCGGCCTCTACAAACGAGTCGGTCCCAGAACGCGACACATTGCGCGCTTCGATTTTGGTTCCTGGCTTGGCTTTACCGGAAAGATGCTTGGAGTCCATAGACTCCAAGTTGATGTTTGGATTTGGTACGCCGCTGTTTCCCCCAACGCCTCTTGGCATGGAACACCCCCGTGTATGCGTGAGGTCTTATTATAGCGGGGGCAGGGTGCTAAGAAGCAAGCGTTTCCAGCCTTGGAAGGAAATTCTCTTAGAACCATTGGCTAAAATTGTTAATGGCCATTGATCCGGTCGCCATTATCGTCGACTGTGTTGTCCGAAGTTTCGTCGTGCCATCGCAGAGGTGGGACTTTTCCAAAGGAAGGCTCGTGCACTCCAAAAGTACAAGTCGGTCCAAACGGGTATTTGTCCGTCACATAGTACCCATAAACACCATTGGCATCCGTCGCACCGTTACACTCATCTAGATTTCCAGTATTGCCATGGTCATAGGTCCAATCGTCAATGTACCGACCCAGAGGCAGCCCGAAATCACTGGCGAAGTCTTGTGGACGGTTCTCGATGTCCCAAGGTGTGGGCGGTGTGCCTCGGTCAAAGTTTGCCGGTAAATCAGTATACGGATCGCGAGAGTTCCCATTATTAAGCTCGAAGTCTTTGAGCTTGTAACCCGACTGCGCCTTGACCAACTCTCCCTCCTCATTAACGAACCAGTGTCCGAATATAGGAAAACCATCTTTCGCATAACCAATCAAAGGAGACCCGCCAGGAGGTCCTATCTCTTGGTCATCATCTTTTTGTAGAGGATGAGTAATCGCATGGTAGTGGTAGGAACCCTCGAAACCATGTCCGTAGTATTCATCAAAAATCGCTGCCATGTTCTCCGAAGCGGGTTCATGAAGCGAATAAGCGGGGATTTCATACCAGACGGAAAGGCCACCGCAGCCGGTCGAATTGCCAGCTTCATTGACGCGTGGATGAGCAGGGTTGTAGCAAAAACCCGAATCCATCGCGATGCCTATGCCGTTCAGAAGAACGCCATCGTAGTCCATGAAGTTGGTGGCATTTCGGTCGGTGTCGTCTGCGACCCTCGGTTCGGACAAGCGGGGATAAACTGGAATGTAAGTGACTTGTCTGTCGTCGTGGTCAATTTCGGTCACCCAAACGTTTGACTGAGCCGGTGTACCCACGTCCCAGCCAAAATCATGATTGGGAATCATGTTGTGAACCATTCGGCAATGCGTGGCTTCCTCTGGGTCACTTGTCGTTCTCACCCCTTCGTAATCCCAGGCTCCGGGAACGGTGGGATTGTCTGGGTCATGCACATAATCGCCACCCACAACAACAAGGTCTATCTGAACGAAGCTTGTTACATCTGTTCCGGGGTAGAAAGGCGCAGATGGGGCTAAGTTGGACCTATCGGTAGCACCAAGGGAGCTGTAATCGCCATCGTTGGCATCCGTGGCATAAGTTCGGCAATCGGGATTGCGGTTGGCAAGAGCTGCATTGAGCATACCTTCTGGATCTTCGTTGAGGTCAGGGTTGGCCGTGTAAGGGCTTTGCTCATCTTCTGCGCCTGCATCAGGATTGGCTGAAACTACAGTATCATTTCCCACATCATGGACATGCCCATGTTCGGCTTCTGATTCTTCTGATTGGTGCTCGTGTCCAGCGCACGCAGCCACGCAGAGCAGTGCGGCCATCGATAAGGGAAACTTAAAGGATTTCATCAGCTCTTCGAACTTTCATAAAAGATATGGATACTTAGCGCATGCTCAATACTTTATGCATGGAGATGCTTCACGCCAGTCATTCACTAAACAGGTGACTGCGATGAAAGTTACGAAGAAGGTATAGAAGAGTCTAATCGGGGAACATTGTGAGTTATGAGTGGGGCAACACAACCATTCGTTGCACCAATGCTTTGTGCACTCGGTAGTTTCTGGGCTTTAAGGGCCTTCTGCCAGCAAAGTTAACCACTTTCCCTCTATACTATTTTCAGAGCATCAACTTATGGACGAGAACCCCAGAGAACTTCGTCTAAGGATAATAAAAATGAATGCCCCCTTGCTGCTGGTCGCCAGCCTCTTATTCATGTCACCCGATGCATCGGATATTGAAAACCAGAATAATGATACAACATGGTCAGTCGGTGCGAGTCTTCGTGCCAACACTCTCAACCTAGGAAGTCTGCGTGCTCCGATGTCTTCGGGAACGCTAGGCAGCCTCGATTCTTCTGCTCCAACCAGCTACGGGCTGAGTATTGAATACTTTACAAGTGACCGGCTCACATGGATGCTGCGCGTTTCTGGTAATTACAACACCCAACAAAGAAACCGGGGAGCTGCAGGCCTCACTGGCGGCGAGAGCGCAACACGGCACATGGCACTAAGTTTATCTGGAGGTCCACGCTGGATCTTCAACCCGGGACAACGCGTCGAAGTCTCTGGATTCGCCGTGCTTGGCGCAACTTATAGGGCTGGCGAAACATCGACGACTCCGGACGATACGACAACGCCGCCAAATAACGATAGCATCACGAACGAAGACACCACCGATAACGTAGAGATTTATAAAGAGTGGGGATGGTCCATCGGCTCATCTTTGGGCATCGCCTTCGAGATGCAATTGATAAACAATCTGCATTTGCGTCTGTTTTCTTCAGTGGTCGGTGTTTCAAAAAGCCACACGGCCTCACGAGGGTATATTGCTGGGTTGGGGCCGGCTCCAGTCGCCAGCAACAACTCTTTCGGACTGAATCTCGACATCCGCCCGGGTATTGAATTACGAATGGCATTATAAGGACTGTGACCTATGCTAGCTAATGTTGCTACGAAGTCATACGCACCACGAGGACTTATAATGAAGGTTTTTATATTAGGCATTGCTTCATTACTCCTCACGACCTCAGGCTGCACCATCACGCAGCTGAGTTGCCAAGAAAAGATTGCGCTCGTTTTAGAATCTACTTGCTCCCCACAGAAGAAAAACAAGCTGGCTTATGCTGTGGTCTCTGGTTGCTCTCGGCCTTACACAAGAGCCTATGATTGGGGCAGCCAATTGACGACCCTGACAAAGCCCCTTCAGTGTGAAAAAATCCCAACCCAAGGGTTCGAATATTCCTGGAACGCCGCCACAACACCTGAACCCAAGAACAGGATATTCCCAAAGGCTCCAAGCCGTGAAGTCCGCCAGAAACCAGGTACCATTACGAAACAAATCGTTCGCGATGCGATGTATCCGATCCAGATCCAGGCAAAACGTTGCTATGAGAATGCATTGCGAATCTATCCAAACTTATCCGGGAAGATCACCATGTATTTTGAAGTCGATACGAGTGGCGTAGTTCTTCGAGCCGGCATTCAGTCCACCACCATGTATCACCATGGAGTGGAGAGTTGCCTCTTAAAAGTGGTTAAACGCGTAAGGTTCCCAGAGAGCAAGGATGGTCGTAAAGCTTCGATTACATATCCTTGGGTTTTTAAGCAGGGAAGAAACTAGGGTGTTCGCTGGTTAAGGTAACTCCGCCGCAGATGCCTGAAGACGACTAAGCATTAAGCGTTTCCAGCCCAGGAGAGAATTTCTCCGTGAGGCATTGGCTTAAGTTCGGGAACATAAAGGCCGAACGGTAGAAGTCGGGGTAATAAATCTTGCGGGTTTTGGCGGTAAGGGCTTTGCTTATTTTCAGAGCCAGCTCTTCTGGAGTTCCCATGGGCAGCTTGTCGGCGGCGCCAAAGCTTCCGCCAAAGGTTTCCCGGGCGCGCACTTCCATGGGCGTGGCTACCGGGCCTGGATACACCGTTACCACATGAACGCCGTGCTCTTTGCTCTCTACATGGAGCGCTTCAGAGTATTTGGCCAAGGCTGCTTTGGTGGCCGCATAATGGGCCATACCGGTGGGTGTGTTGACCGCAGCCACACTTGCCACATTCACAATACCGCCATCTTGTCGTTCTTTCATGCCCGGAAGTACCGCTTCCACCAGCGCCATGGGGCTGAGCACATTCAGGTTAAAGAGCTTAGCGGCCTCCAAGTGGGTTACATCGCCAGCGCCTTTAAAGCAGTTCATGCCGGCGTTGTTCACCAGCTTATCCACAGGGCCAAACTGGTCCACCGCAAGCTGCACCAGCTCAGGCACATTCTCCGGAACCGATAAATCACAGGGCAAAACGAGGGTTTGGGCGTTGAGTGAATCGGCGAGGGCAACCAGCTTATCTTTGCGGCGAGCCACCAACGTGAGGCTGTTGTTGGGATTCGAGCCAAATTCACGAGCAATGGATTCACCAATGCCACTGGATGCGCCGGTAATGAGGATATGCATAGAGATTTCCCTTAGGTTTCGAGTTTGCCGGCCTAAGGTGGGTTGGAATTGGAGGGTGTCAATGGGTGGGAATTAATCACATCCATCCTATCTGCCAGTGGACATATCCTCGATTGATGTAGCAAACGCTCGGGCGGAAAGAGTGACTAGAATTGATTTAGCCTCAAACCCAACCAGCTGATGCTGCGGCAAAGTCCAGAAAGATGCTTCTTACAAGTGAATCAGCGGTCGAAATGCCAGCTCTGCCTTTGCGCGAACCAACGAGGGTTCTTCACCGGTCGCCATCTGAGTGAGAATCATAGAAAGCTGACTATCCAAATACGATGCCGCAAGCTTGACGGGAATTTCTAGATTGATCTCTTTACGGCCCTGGGCTCGCTTTACCCAGCCCTCGTAAACCAAAAGATATTCCTGCCTAAATTGCTTTAGTCGAGCTGCTGTCAACGGACCAAGCTCTGATGATGTCGCACCCATTTTCACAACCATACAGCCCGCAGGTGTATCCCGTTGCCCTGTAACCGCATGGACTAGGTCATGCAGCACGCCGGCAAAAGGGCGGTCACTTTCAATCAATTCCACCATCGAAGAGAAGACCGTCTCGATATAATGCTCCAGCACAGCAAGCATGAGTTCGTCTTCGCCGCCAAACTCTCGATAAAGGCTTGGCTTTGACACGTCCGCACGCCGGCAAATCTCATTTAACGAAATGCTGTGAACACCCTCATCCCAATAGCTCTCCATTGCCACTTTGAGTGTGCGCATGCGGTCCATCGTCTTGGGTCTGCCCCGGGATTTTTTTTGCGCTTCTTCAGCCAAGAATTACCTACTCATCTTTTTGGTTGACAATAATACTATCAACCCCCTATTTAAATACCGAACGGTACGATAATATTCAAGTACAATCACAAAGGAAGTGTCATGTCGTCTGAAACAGTTCTGGTTACTGGAATCTCTGGTTATATCGCTCTCTATTGCGCCGGGGATCTATTGCGCGCTGGCTACAAGGTCCGAGGTTCGGTCCGTAGTAAAGCCAAAGAAAAAGAAGTGCGGGCCACCATGGAAGCGGCGTCCATTGATAGCACCCACCTGGAGTTCGTAGAGCTAGACTTAAACTCCGATAGCGGATGGGCCGAAGCTACAAAAGACTGCACCTACGTTATGCATGTTGCATCGCCATTTGTAATGAAAAATCCTAAAAGCGAAAGCGACATGATTCAACCTGCGGTGGACGGGACCTTGCGGGCCTTGCGCGCGTCCAAGGCAGCTGGTGTTAAACGATTTGTGTTAACCAGCAGCACCGTCGCGATGATGGGTACCCAGAAATCAGGTACCTTCGGGCCAGAAAGCTGGACTCCAACCGACTCGTCGCAGACCAGCACTTACGCCAAAAGTAAAACACTTGCGGAAAAAGCAGCATGGGATTTCATCAAGCAGCAATCAGACCATAGTCCTATGGAACTGGTTAGCGTGAATCCAGGAGGGGTTTTTGGCCCACCACTGGGTCGTAATATTTCCGGTCAAAGCATGGAGATGATGAGTAAATGGTTGGCCGGTGAAATGCCCATGGTTCCCAACATCGCGTTTCCTATGATTGATGTCCGCGACGTATCCGAAATTCATCTAAAATCTATGACCCACCCCAAGGCGGCAGGGCTAAGAATCTTGGCCGCCAGCGAAGAGGCCATCAGCTTTTCTCGAATTGCAAAAATTCTAAACGACAACGGATTCGACGGGCCAAGCCAGCGCATAGCGCCAAGCATCATGCTGCGTATTGTCGCGCTCTTTGACCGCGAGGCTAAGGCCATGCGCGGATGGCTCGATATGAACATCAAAGGCAACAACTCCAAGACCCGTGAGTTGTTCAACTGGACACCACGCCCCTTTGAAGAATCTCTCGTTGAAACAGCGAACGCCGTTCAAGCTTTAAGGTCCTAGTATAGGAGCCGGCGTCGATGTCGGCTTTCTATGTACTTAGCGAGACGCTCTCCAGAACCGATAAATCACAGGGCAAAGCCAGGGCTTGCGGCAAGCCTAAGGTGGGTTGGAACTGGAGGGTGTCCATGGGTGGGGAAGGCTTGGAATCAGATGACGCCTTGATACGGCCTCAGTATCTTGAAAGGATACTGGGAAACAACTTGCTTAGATCACTTAGCCCATCCTGGCTCTCACTGATTAAAGCGGCTCGCGTCAGCTCAAGAGTGTTCCCAATACAGGATTCGTAAAATGATATATTCAAAAAAGTGGTGTTTAGTCTTTTTTGTAAGCCTCGTGCTTGCAGGGTGCAGTGGTACTCCCGGCATCACTGATGGCGAGAGTATTTGCGACCAGTGCGAAACTTGCGACGATGATGCCACAAACGACTGCACGCAAGACTGCGCAGGAGTATGGGGCGGAACCGCTACAACAGATGAATGTGGAACATGCGACGATGACCCCGCAAACGACGGCTCACTAGACTGCGCAGGAACATGTGGCGGCAGTGCTACCATCGATGAATGCGGAACATGCGACGATGATGCCACAAACGACTGCACACAAGACTGCGCAGGAGCATGGGGCGGGATGGCAAGTGTGGATGGATGCGGCGTTTGTGATAGCGATGCCACCAACGACAACAGCACCTGCGAGTATTTTGATAACCTCAACGGTACAATCACAGATGTAGGCCGAGACATCACCTGGATGAAATGCGCCCAAGGCATGACTTTTGATGCCGATAGCAACACCTGCTTGGGCAACGAGACGACCTTTCGATATTGCTCTGAAATAGACAACAGCTGCAACGGCGGTGTATCGGGTGACGAACTCGATGGCGGCGGCAGCAGCTTTTTGTGGGACACATGCAACGATTTGGAATTTGCTGGCTATACCGATTGGCGGGTGCCAACGAAAGTGGAGCTTGTGAGCCTTGTTGTGTGTGATGACGGACCACTTGGCTATCCAGCACGGAATTGGTGTGGCCTAGGTAATGCGACAGCGCCTACTGTTGATGCAGAGTTCTTTCCCAACTTCCCAAGCGCATGGCTTTGGTCGTCAACTTCCTATGTGGTGGATCCTGCTTATGCATGGGAGTTTTATTTTGCAGGCGGGTACTTTGCCTTTGGCGGCGGTGATAATACTGACAGCCTTAAAGCAGGTTCGTCAGCAGCTCAGTGTGTTCGTTGATTATCGAGAGTAGCCGGCATCTGCTTGACTAGGCACTCAACCTAATCAGCAGGCATCAACGCCCAAGCAAACCGCCCAAACGCTTACGAAACATCTTACCCAAGACATTCTTCTTATCACCGCGAAGCTTCACCGGCTTAATCCAGTGTTCGGTCATGCGGATGATTTTGTCGTCTTTGAGGTCGATTTCTAAAGTCGATACGATGGTGCGCGGGTAGCCATCGGGCTTGCGCTTATAGTCCACGGTCATATTCCAAGTGTTGTAATGCTCGGCGTACGGGTCTTGCACCAACGATACAATCTCGGTGGCGGGAAAGAGCTTGTTGATTCTTAAAAACATCGCTTCAACGGGCTGATTGCCTTCGACCATCACCAAGGGATCTTGGAACATAACTTCCGCGTTCAGCGCATCCTGTGGGCACTCGCCGCGGCCTTCGTAGAGAAACTTAATCAGAGCTTGGGTTGTAGATGCTTCCATACTTATTGTTTTAGCCGTCCAGCCAAAAAGGGCAAGAAAGCTTAAGCAATCAATAGGGTAAGATCAGCGCTCAGCCTCTCATAACCGGTTGATATATTTTGGTTCCTCCTTACGAACCCCAGCTGTCGATTCAATACTTTCATCAACAAAGCAATCGCCCACTATACAAATGTTCAGCTCAGGTATATGACTTGCAGATGGAGGGAGTCACATGAACAGGCACATAGAATTGTTAGCCCAAGCGCCGGATCCACTGGTCCGCTCTCTAGTTGCAAACCGGGTTTCGGAATTCAAAACCATCAATCAATTGCTATCTGATTCTGATGAACATGTTCGCTCGAACCTGGTTTATAATCGTCAACTTCGCTCGGCGCAGCGACTCAAATTTTCTACCGATCCAAGTGAGTGGGTTCGACTGTCGGTTGCTCACCACACACAAAGCCCGCCCGAATCCCTGACTTTGCTTTCCCAAGATTCCGATGAATCTGTAAGGAAGGAGGTGGCCAAAAATCCATCTACTCCTGAATTGGCGCTGGATGTGCTTGCAATATCACCGGATCCGGTCTTGCGAGAAATGGTAGGGAGCAACCCATCTACCAACTTGAATACCGTCAACCAACTCTTGGATGACCATGAGGCTACTGTGGCTGAGTCAGCAGAAGCCTCGCTATTGATAAGAGAGCTAAAAACCAATCCCATAAAACTGACTATGGATGCCGAAGAAGTTAAGCAGCTACCCGTGGCTGCTCAAAAGTTCCTGGCGCGTTACCCGCAAACTTCACCGGCAACGCTTGACGCTTTAAGTCGAGAATCGTCCACTGAAGTCCAAGATTTGGCCGCACGTCATTCTCAAACACCTTTTGCGGCACTTAAGCATTTGCTGAGTTTAGATAAAGACCAAGTTACTCAGGCTTTAAGTTTTAACACCTCGTTCACAACTTCAGTCGAGGATCACCAGGAAATTTACCGCCGTATAAAAAAGTGGTTGATAGAGTTACAAAACCTGGAACGGTTAAGCCCTGAATTGCGGGATCGCTTACGTTCAACTTTAGGAGTAGGAGCTAACTCTGAATCACGTACGTCACTGAGAAACCTTTGTCGGCGCACTGCAAAAAACAACAGAAACATTCACTTCTTGACTCTTTTCGAGCAGCTCGGTGCACCCGATATTCTTCAGCATCTCGCCGCCAATCGGAATATTCCGCCATCTATGCTTGATAATCTATGTCTCACAATGGGAACAGAGTTCGGAAACAAACCAAGTTCCGAGTGCCTAAGGTGCATGTACAATTTATCTACAAATCCCTACAGCTCCATCAAGTCACTGAAGCTTCTCGCAGACGTCACAACCAACATCCTTGCTAAAACGGAGAGAAAAAATACAACAAGCGATGATTGGATATTTCCCTGGAAGCAAATATCGGGCATCGCCACAGGGCTTGTTATCAATCCATCGACGCCTGAATCCACAAAAGACATGCTCACGCATCAGCTGATATCTTAAGAACGATGGCGGAACCTGCTCCGGCCCCAGATTTACCCGTTTGTCTGATAAGTCAGATTATGTAAACTTTGAAAAAATATCAGAATATAGCCCTTTTAGACTCTCCTGGAGGTATTTACATGTGCCACAATTGACACCGGAATTGGCATTTGTAACAACCGCGACCAACGGTGTCGTCGCAGCACCGCTTCACTTTTCATGGGGATACTTCATGCATCCAGTGCGCTTATCAGTAGCTCTTCTTTCGATTTCCGTGGCCCTCTACGGCTGTACCACTCAGGAATCCAATCCAACCGGCAATACCACCGAAGCCGATGCATCCACGCCGGATCCAACCGACTCCACAGATTCGAACGATGCCACGGATGCTGCCGACCCCACGGATTCCACCGATACTTCAGACAGCTCTGATGCTTCAGACACCACAGATGCCTCGGATACATCTGACGCCACCGACACCTCTGACCCAAGCACCACCGAGCCTGATCCAGAATGCACCGATGGCGACACTCAAAACGGCACAACTGCTTGCGGCCTGAACAATGAAGGCGTCTTTGTCCAAACATGCGAAAATGGCTCATGGATGGATACGGACACCTGTACCGGTACGGATATTTGCCAAAACGGCACCACGCAAGCTGGCTCTGAAACCTGTGGACTCAATAACGAAGGCACCTTTGAAGAACTCTGCGCCGATGGCGCATGGGCCCAAACCGAAACCTGCAGCGGCACGGATGTTTGCGCAAATGGCACTTTAGACTACCAACTGGCAAGCTGCGCTGGCGGCACCACTGGCGCCAAAACGCTAGAATGCGTCAGCGGCGCTTGGACGGAGGAAACCGTCTGTCCGGAAGCTGGCAACACCAGTTACAGTGCTATGGGCCGAACCATTACGTTTGATAGCGTCAATATGAATGGCTCTGGCAACAGAGTTGCTCAAGTTCAGCCTGGCACCAGCACCAGCCTTCAAGTTGGTGGCTGGGTCGTCAACAACCAAACATCGTGCCCTGGCTGCATTACCCAATTTTATGTGCGCCTCAACGGCATTATGAACCTTTGTTTGGGCAGCAGCACCGGTAACTGGAGCTTCAACGAAAGCACCACCTTCACCGCTCCAACCGAGCCCGGTATATATTATGTAAACTCTACGGAAACCTGGGACTACAGCTGCTTAAACTCCACGGGAGTTTCTACTGAATATAATTCAAGGACAGTCGCCATGCTGGTCGTCTCAGGGCCCGATGGCACTGACAATGGTGATAACGGAAATGGCGGCGACGACAACACTGGCGGCACCTGCGATACAAGCGGTCTCACTGCTGGTACTGGGACCGTTCAAGTGCAAGCCTTCAACGATACCGTCATCAGCTGGGCTACGGCTCAAAATGAGACATTCACATTCCCCGCTGAATCTGAGCATTTTGTTTCTGCCACCATGCATATGACCCTCGAATGCCCCGATGGCGGCTGTGACCCTTGGGATCGATACGGCAGCGTGAGCTTGAATCACTCAAGCGGCGAAAACCACGAAATAGCCCGCTTCATCACGCCCTACGCCATCGATGCCTCCAGCGGCTATCCTGGCAGCTGTGCTTGGTCTTACGATGTAACCCCGTTCACGCATTTACTGCGCGGCGAACAAGAGCTCAGCCTCTTCATCTCCACCTGGATTGGCGGCGACCGAGGCTGGAAAGTCACCGTAACCTTCGACTTTGAGCGCGGCATTCCCGATCTGGAACCCTACCGTGTGGTCAACCTCTGGGACTTCGGCCACCTCGTTTACGGCAACCCTGGTAATCCCGTCACAAACCATCTCGTGGATCAGCCAGTTGTATTTGATGAAGAAACCGAAAGCGCCATGGTCCGTGTAACCGTTACAGGCCACGGCCAAGGTAACACCGACAACGCAGCTGAGTTCTCAATGCGCTGGCACGAAGTAAGTGCCGGTAACAGTGCCGATGCATGGACGCCGTGGCGCTACGATTGCGCTCAAAACTCCTGCAGCCCTCAGGGTGGCAACTGGCAATATGGCCGCGCCGGTTGGTGCCCAGGAGACGGCGTGTGGCCTCGCGATATCGACGTCACTTCAGAAATCAACACCAATGCCAGTGTGGCGTTTGGTTACGAAATCGAGCCCTATGAAAACTGCTGCCGACCAGATAATCCGAGCTGCAACCACAATGATGGCAACTGCTGTATCAGCTTCGCTGGCGAGTGCGGCTGGAATTACACCGGTCATACCGAGCCCAATTTTGATTTGAATGCGCAGCTCGTCTTGTATCGCTGCCCGCAATAATCGTGAGGTGATTTGGAGCAGTCACCAACTTAAGCCATGAAATAGCGCTTTTCCTCTTGCAGCACCGCGACCAAATGTATATCCGGCCGCCGCAATGCAAATAGAATATACGCCCAAAAATAAAGCTTCGGTGGAAGATGTCAGCTTCGGGCTGCGTTTCCGAAACATCCGCCCCACTGTCCGTAATATCATGCAGGAATTTAGCGTCGGCCAGCGCCGAGCCGCTCAAATACTTCATACTCTCGTGGAAGAAGGCATCCTCAACCAAGACGAGGAAACAAAGCGGTTTAGCCTGAAGCCAGATGACGCAGCCATTCGTCAAACTTCCGAAGAAATTCGAGAACTTACACGCCTTACTCTAGAGAAATATGCCCAGAAAGCACGCAAACGCGAACTCTCCTGAGAGCTAAGAAATCACCAATTCTTGTCGGGAACAGGGCCCTGTACACCCGTAGCCTGCTTGACCGCGGTCATGGCGGCACTCAATCCGGGATTTTCCATATCCGTGGCATGTACTCCAAGCCGCAGAGAAACCCGCTTGCCGTTGTTCCAAGGCCACAAAGCCGCGTAACAAATCATTTCTTCCGCGATATCAACGGTGTAGAGAAGCTGCCCAGGACGCATCCCTTGCAAATCCATCACGAGCTTCTGAACAGCGCCAACGGCATCTTCTAGATTCGTGTGCTCCCAGCAAACCGGAAACTGATCCTGCAACTTGTCGTTCAGTGAGTCGGCATCTTCGATACTCAAAACTGCAGTGACAGCATGGTAGCGGTCATCACCCCGAAAGCCGCACGACTCGGGTACCCATTTGACGACGTCTGCCAACATGGATGCTAATGTATCCTGAGAATTTTGGTCAGTCATAGATCCCCCAAAGACTATT
>JABJBS010000090.1 GCA_018668695.1 Deltaproteobacteria bacterium | reverse complement strand
CCGAAGGCAGTATTCTACTGGTTGCCAATCACCGGTCGTTTTTCGACATGTTTGTGGCCTCGGCTGTGCTCTACAAGCATACCCACTTTCTCAAGCATCTCTTTTTTCCTGTGCGTGCAGACTTTTTTCATTCTCACCCCATTGGGCTGGCTCTAAATATTTTTATCGCTGGCGGTGCCATGTGGCCTCCAATTTACCGCGACCGCAGACGCGGCGAGCTAAACCCCGTGAGCATGGCTCAAATGGATGCACTCTTACGACGCCAAGACACTCTCGTGGGGATTCATCCTGAAGCAAGTCGCAATAAGAATGATGACCCTTACCAGTTCCTAAGAACGCGCAGTGGTGTGGGCCAGCTCGTCCAAAATTGCCCGGGCAATACAACCATCATTCCCTACTTTATGTGCGGCTTATCGAGTGACTTTCTTTATGAAGTTAAACGAAACTTCAAACCCGCGGGACAAAGAGGTGCACCGATTCGGATTCGCTTTGGCGAACCAGTATTGGCTTCCACTTTGAACCGTGAAGATTCAGCAAGAGACCACGCTGAACATCTTATGGATATGATTAAGACCCTGGCCGAAGAAGACCGTAAGACACACTGCACCTAATCCTGAGACGGCTTTTTCCGCATTTTCTTGGTATCGCCGCGAGCCTTTTTTGCATTCACCCGCCTACGCTGTGAACCACGCGTAGGCTTGGTAGCCACCCGTCGTCTTTGTACTTTTAACCCATCGAGGACCACTTGAGCCAAACGCTCACGAGCGAGTTCACGATTTTGGTGTTGGCTTCGCGTGGTATCAACGGAAATCAATAACTCGCCTTCGACAGTAAGCCGGCTTCTCAAACTGCGCTCTAAACGCTGCTTCATCGTGGGGGTAAACGCACCGGTATTCGCTAGAGACCAATGCAACGTGACTCGGCTACTGGTTTTATTCGCATGCTGTCCACCCGGGCCACCAGAGCGGCTAGCCGTCCACCAGAGTTCCCAGGCAGGAATGGTTATACCCGCTTTAATGACCAGTTCTTCGCTCATGACTTTTTCCAAACACAATCTCAAAGAGGCGATGCACTCTCACCTTGAATTGTGACATCTCCCACCTGAATGCGCCAGAGTTCAGCGTAAACCCCGCGTGCGTCAATTAATGTCTGATGATTTCCTGCCTCAGCAACTTCACCATTTTTCAATACGAGAATCCTATCAGCATGCCGGATCGTACTTAAACGGTGTGCAATCACCAAAGCCGTCTTCCCTTGAGTCAATGCATGCAGATTCTCTTGGATGGCTCGTTCAGTTTCAGTGTCTACACTGCTCGTAGCTTCATCAAACACCATCACAGGTGCATTCTTTAAAATCGCCCGGGCAATGCTTAAACGTTGTCGCTGACCACCAGAAAGGCGAATACCACGCTCGCCCACAATGGTCTCGTAGCCCTCGGGGAGTGAGTTTACAAAGTCATCAAGCCTCGCCATCTTGGCGGCATCCCTAATCTGCCCCATCTCCATCTCTTTGGCTCCATAGGCAATATTTTCTGCTATGGTTCCGTGGAAGAGGTACACATCCTGACTCACCAACGAAATCTGCTCTCTGAGTTCTTTGAGCGCCATCGCGCGAATATCAACGCCATCGAGTTTTACGCTGCCACTCTTTAAATCGTAATACCGAAGTAGTAATTTTACCAAAGTAGATTTACCTGAGCCCGTGGTGCCAGCAATGCCAATGGTCTCGCCCGGGGCCGCTTTAAACGACACGCCGCTGAGAATCGATTGCCCTGGGACATACTCAAAGGCAGCCGCATCAAATTCAATAGACCCAGAGTAGTTGTCCAAGCGCGTAATTGTCTTGGGATCAACAATCTTACTTTCACTATCAAGTAAACCAAAAGTTCGACGAGCACTGGCCCCTGCCCGTTCAAAATCATCGAGCGTCACGCCCAAGCGAGTGAGAGGCCAAAGTACACGCTGAATCATCATACTGAACAGGACAAGCTCGCCCACACTCAATCGGCCATTGTCCTCAAGTACCCAATAACTTCCAAGTAAAAGCACTCCGCCAAAACCAAAAGAAACGGCCATGCGTATGAGAGGCACATAAACAGCGCTTAGATGAATCGCTGAAAAGTTCGCATTTTGATACTCTAAGGAAGCTTTCTCAACTCTGTTTGTTTCGAAGGCCTCTGCAGTGAAGCTCTTAATGACTTGAATACCTGCAATATTGTTTTCCAAGCGGCTATTTAAATGCCCTACGGCTTCTCGGACCTTGGCGTAACGAGGCGAGATCAGACTTTGATAACGAAAGCTTCCCCAAATAATCAGCGGTATTGGTAAAATACCGATCAGGGCCAACTCCCAAGACACACCAAGCATCACTGCACCTGAGAACAGAAAGAGAACACAGAGCTGGAGCAGGTCGTTAAACCCTGTATTTAAAAATCGCTCCAGTTGATTCACATCATCACCGAGCATAGCCATGGTTTCGCCCATTCGATGATTCTCGAAGAAAGCAATCTCGCGATTTTGAATATGCGAATAAGCATCCACACGAAGCTCATGTTGAACCTGCTGCGCCAACCGCATAAACCCGCGCTGGTAAAGCCACTGAAACAAACTCTCTAAAGCAAACACGCCCACACCGAGCCCTGCCAAAAAAGCAGCCAAGGGAAATGGCTCAGATGTATCCATGACCCAAGTAATCCATTCCGGCGGCTCTCGCCGGACACTATCGATCACCCAGCCCACCAAAATAGGCGGCATTAAATCGAGTACCTTATTGAGAATGCTCCACACCGACGCAACGTAGAACGCCGCTCGGTGTTTACCCAGGTATTGAAAAAGTCGTCTCATAGGATGAATTGAATTCGTACGCATGGGAATCTCTCGCACATCCGCCGCCGCCTTGGCAACGTTCTCCGGGGAAAAGCTCTGCAAACTTCACCCTTGGCGAAATTGTCCATTTGTTCTAGGATCCCAGCCGACGAACATTGAAGGAGACAAACTATTTCCATGCATAAGAGCCCAGACTACCCCCGCTTTAAAAGCCTAGAAGAGCTCCAAGGCTACCTCAAGGCACTCCCAGAGTATGATTCCTGGGGCACCGGATCCGCTAAGAGCGTTGATAACCTTTGGAGAGAGCTTGAACTCGGAGAATCGATGATTGCTCAAGATGGTTCGCGTAAGGTTCGTGTCGTTGTGGGCGAACTTCGCTCCAGCCCCACGGGTGAGCTTCGGCTCGTAGAGCTAGAGCAAACACTGGCAGATGGCCGTAAACGCGTACGCTCAACCCGACCGATGGCTGAAAAAATGATAGGGAACGAAGGTCCCCGCACAGCCTTGAATCGCGGCCTCTTTGAGGAGTTGGGCCTAACCACCAGCGATTTTAGTCTCTCAACACCTGAGCCACTCACATCTACCACAAGCCGCTTATCCAGCTCATACCCTGGAATGCTCAGCTATTATGAGCGCTTTATCTTCCAAGTCATCACTTCAGCGCTGCCCCAAGAGGATTTTACAATTACAGAACCCGATGGCATCCGTTCTGCCACCTGGGGATGGCGTAAAATGGCCTCGCCGGAATAAAAACACTATCTCCAGCGTTTTAGAAACATGAAGCCTATCGTCCTCTTTCTCACAGTCCTCGTCATTTGCCCCTCTAACTTAGCGGCGCAACCACTAAGCGCCGAACAAGTCACTGCTGCAGCGCAAGCCCGGCTTCTTGAAAATATCACTTACGATGGGCGCTACTTCTCGATCCCATATCCCAACGGCGATGTGCCTGCGCATCTCGGCGTTTGTACAGATGTCGTGATTCGTGCTTACCGCAGAATTGGAATTGACCTCCAAAGGCTCGTTCACGAAGACATGCGCGCCAATTTTTCACTCTACCCAAAACGTTGGGCACTGAGCCGACCGGATCGAAATATCGACCATCGCCGCGTCCCGAACCTAGCGACCTACTTTAAAAGGCATGGCTACAGCCTTAAGATCTCGAATCAAGCAGGCGATTATCTCCCTGGAGATCTCGTCACCTGGGACCTTGATCCCGGGCGAAGAGAATTGCCCCATATTGGCATCGTTGTACCCAACCCCGAGCGTAAAGGGCGCCCTTGGATTATTCACAATATTGGGTCCGGGCCAGAAAAGTCCGACTCCCTTTTTCATTGGAAGATCACCGGACATTTTCGGTTCCTACCCAAGGTGAAACCTTCTCCTTAAATGCAAATTGGACTCTCCCCAAAGCTGTGTTATCGCCAAGTTGAAACTTCCATAGGTCCATTTTAACACGGGTTAACACCATCTCCAGCCCATCAGACTCACCCTCATCCAAAGCTCTGATTCAAGCACTCGAATCTAAGGGGCTGCTTCACGAGGCCCAACGGCTTCGCGAAACACAAGAAGAACTCAACCTGCTCAGTCCCACTGGACCTGTCGACGAATTGACTCAAAGCCTTAAAGATAAAGCTCAAAAGCAATGGCAGCTCATCGTCGGCGAAGCACAAGAAACCGCGGAGCTTGTCGAGCTGATCAATAAACGCCTGCTTAGCGGTGAAAAACTAAGTGATGAAGAAGAGCAACAGGCACGGGCACAAGTGCTCGACCTCATGAAAATGGTACCCGCCGGTCTTATCACCACCATGAGTGCCCTCTCGCCCATCCCTATGACCCTCGCTCTAACGCCCGTAGTGCTTCGTAAACTTGGACTCCTTCCTTCACGCTGGAAAGAAGCGCATGTGCTTGAAACTCTGCGCCAACAGGCAAAGCACCTGGAGAAGTTGGGACAACAAAGCGAAGCAAGCCAAATCTCGTCGCTCATTTCTGAAGTGGAGAGCCAAGCCGATGCTCGCGAAGCAAGCCAATCTGACGCAAAACTTCTCGCCTACTGGAACTCCACCGGGCATGGTTCCTTGAGTGAGCAAGACCTCAACGCTTATCATTTCGTGGTTCAAACATTGAAAATACTCAAGCAATCAGAAGCCAACCAGCGAGTTTGGTATCTGCAAAACCAAGATCGTATCTTAGGCCCTATCCGGCTCGACCAAGTAAGTGAGCAGACCGCCATGAGTACAGCTCACCTAATTTGCCATGAGCGGACTCTTAAATGGGTCAAACTCATTGATATTATGGAATAATTTCCATCTTTAGGCCTCGAAAAAATTGCTCTAAACCCTTATTTTACTTACTATATTAGAGCCAATTTAGACTTGCACTGAAGTAATCGCGGGGAAAGCTGTCACCATGTTCAACAAAACACACGCCGCAGCGTTTCTATTGATTGTTTTCTCCTCTTCGCTGGCTCTCGGTAAAGACCTCAGCTCCAACGAGTT
>JABJBS010000089.1 GCA_018668695.1 Deltaproteobacteria bacterium | reverse complement strand
TCAAGCCAGGGGCTTCGCTGGGGCGGTCAGGCTCAAATCGATTTCGATAATCAACGCCACGCTGCCATAGGCCGCTTGGTTAAAGACATGCAACGCGGTGAACGCCGAGTCGTTCCTCTTATGAGACCCTTAGCGGGTACCCATCCTTGTGCCAGTGACGAAGTCCCCCACGACAACGGATGCGTCGGCGAGCTGTCTCTGAATTGGGGACAAGACGGAGCACGGAATTTCATCGTTCAAGAGATGGTAGAGCAGGGCGACGAGCGTTTCTATGTTCTGGTTGATGAGGCTGACGTCGCGACCGCTGCCGATGCGAGAGCGGCTGCGGTACAGTTTGCTTCTACCTTCGATAAGGAACATCAATTGCTGGCGTTGAATGGGCACACGGGAACTTTAGACCATAATTCTGATGGCGCGATTACTTTGGCTTTTTCAAACCACACAGGTGGTGGCGTGTCGGCAAGCGTCGTGGGGTTCTTTGATTATCGCGACATGTTACCGTCAGCAGACGCCGAGGCTACGGGCAACGAGATGGATATCCTTTGGGCTAGGCCACCATCGGCCAGCGTCCCTGCCGGACTGACTGTGGCGACATTAGCCCATGAATACTCGCATCTTGCATCGTTTGCGCTGCGTGTTTCGGCCCAAGGTACATCGGCCACTCAGGAAGCGCTTTGGCTCGATGAGGGAATTGCACACACCATTGAAGACCTCACGGGTTGGGGCCCGTCCAATATTGATGCGGTTGAAGCTACCCTTCAGGATTGGGCTGACACAGCATTGGCTGGCCCACTGGATTCTATTGCTAACCGAGGCATGGCTTATTTGTTTCTGCGCCATTTGATTGATTCGCGTGCAAAAGCCAATGGAGCCTCCAGTGCTCAAAGTAGCCAGGTCGAGGATGCAGCAGCAGAAATCCTAGGTGGAATGATGCAGGAATCGACATCGGGGTTTGAACATCCGTACCTGAAGTCTCTCTCTCGCACCCAGCACGCCAACTGGGTCCTAGGTGTTTATGCAACGGGTGGAAGTTATCTTGATTCGACTCAACGGGCTGACTTCCTGGCGCCGGGCACGGCCGAGACGGGAAATCAGTGTGGCATCGACACTCACGGTACGTTCACAAATGCCTCGGGGGACTCCGTAGCGCTTGATGGACCCGCATCAGATGACCTCGACGATCTAACTGAGATCTTCGAGGGCGAGGTTTTGGAGTCCGGAAGTATACTTTTACTGGTAACGGAACTCGAGCCGGGCAGTCATGAGATTAAAGCAAGTGCCGATGATGCTATCACCCTGAGACTCCAAGCTGAGCGTGTCGAATGACATCTTTGGTTCTCATTGTATGCGCGCTGCTTTGCAGCGCGGAGTCACGGCTTGAAGAGCAGGGTGTGCTTGAGCTGAGACGGCTGCCTGGCAAGGTGCAGGTCCTGCTTAAGGTGCCAGATACTGAACAGAAGTGGGTCCTGACCGGAGATGTCTTGCCGCAATTGCGTAAGCTGCAATCGGCAACGGTCCGTGTGAGAGGGATGTCCAACGGCAAAGAAATCGTCGTCGAGACCTATGATTTACTCTCGGTTTATGGAAAAACGCCGATTGTAGGCCAAATCACTGAAATATCGGGAAAAATTGCGTTGATTGATGGAGATGGCCCGCCAATTTTGTTAAATCTAGCACCTAGGAGTTACCGACGCTTTTTAGAAGCGCGGGGGCAACGGTCCTGGGTGATAGGGAAATTACTCTTAAGCGGTGAGTTTAAGGTCGGTAGATACGGAATTTTTGCAAAGCCCGTAATAAAACCGACAGACAGCCCGGCCGATGAGACTGAAAAGTTGAAGTAACGTCCAAGGATACGGTTCATCTGGTCATTGGAATAAGGAATCTGAAAATGAAACGAGTCATAACCCTTTTCAGCGTCGGAATGATTCTGATTGGTGCTGCGGCCGCTGCGGCGCAAGTAGACGGGGATAATTTCGACCCACTGGAAGCACTTGCTGCTCTTGGCGACAGTATGCTTGAAGAGAATGCTGATGAAGGTGGTGGTTCGGTTCGAGCCCGTCAAACGGGTGACCGCTTAACTGCTATCCGCCTCAAGGACAGCCGCAACCTCGAAGCTAAAATCACATCCATTCGCAAGGGTGCATTTCCAACAGTCGCTTTAAAAGTGAAAGTACTCAAGGCTGCTGGAGAAGGTGCTGGAAGCAAGGTCACAAAAAACCAAACATTGGTCGTGTTTCCTCGCTTGAAATTCGCTTCATCCGAAGTTGACCTCACAGATGATCCCACGCTTCGCAACGCTGGCGCCTACTATCTTCAAAAGGGCGATAAAGTCATGATCCGATTAGGCTACCAGCGTGGACGAGTGTGGGAGGCCGATTACATAGAGCGGAAATAGTCTCTATGAGTGCGCCCGTTAAACCGAACGCTCCGTCCCAGCGAGGGCACGAGCATCCCGACATACCCGAGGGGCGTCACGCCCTCCATTTCTCTACTATCTATGACCGATTTGACGGAAGCAAGCCGACTGTCTGGGCACTGCTATTTCTCTGCTCTCTGACTGCAGGTCTGGTTGCTCCATCACAATGGGCAATTACCACTTACGAGGTTTCGACATCACTGCTCGGTAGCCCCGCGCAAGGTGATATAAAAGCACCCCGGGATATCGCTGTTGAGGACCGGGAGGTTACTCAAGAACGACGTAGAGCAGCTATAGCGGCGGTCAAGAGAGTTTATGACCTCGATACCCATGTGACGACATCGGTCGCGCGCCGGTTGGTTAAAGCGCTGAGCAATGCGCGCCGTCAACTGGAATCTGAGCCCGTTGATGAAGGCAGTGATAAGCCTCTGAATGTTGAGAGTTATAAGAAAATATTCGACCAGGCATTGGGCGTAGCTGTGCCCTTGGAAGTTGCCGAAGGCTTTTTGAAACTCAAATTTTCTATGAATGTTCAGATGCAGCTCGAAGATGTTTTGAAGGCGGTTCAGGAGCGGCCACTGGTCACCTCCCGGCAATCACTGACGGCTCAAGAACGCCATGGGATTGTTATTCAAGAAATTCCCGACACAGGTAAAGGCAGGTTGCCTGTCGACGATATTGGCTCAGTTCTCGAGATCGATGAAGTTCCCGGTTTGGTGAGACAATTGCTGCGTGAAGCTGAGTCGAGTGAACTCGAGGGCATTGGGGTCCAATGGGCTGCCAATTTAATGACCCTTCTGGTTCGACCTAATCTTACCCCGAACCGGGCGGCAACAGAGTCGGCACGTGACCTAGCCGAACTCAGTGTTAAGACAGTCAGCATCAACATCAAAAAAGGTGAAATGATTGTCCGAGATGGCGAAAAGTATACTCAGCGCCACCTCACCGTTTTACGAGCACTCAATCAGTCGACGCGCCAAGGTTCTCGGTGGTCTTCGTCGATCGGGGCCAGTATATTGACCATGCTCTTATTGTTGGGTGTCGTCTTGTTTAGTCGCGACAGTCGTTGGGCGAGGCGGCTCCGGGCGCGTGAGTATTTTTTCCTAACATCAGTGTTTCTGTTTGGGATGGGCGGCGCTAAGATCTGGATGCTCTTGTCTCGGGCAGTTCAAGATACATACCCGGTCGTGAGCGCAGAGTTTTGTATCTATGCTATGCCCGTTTCCGCGGGTGTGATGGTTGTTGGGCTGGTTTTGAGGGCCGAGCCCACAGTGGTTATGGCGTTGCTCAACGGCCTCCTGATGACTCTGATGGCGTCCGATAACAAACTCTTTTCGGTTTACGTTTTGGTGGGCACTCTCACGGCAGCTATCGCTGTTCGAAAAATAACAGCGCGAAGTGATGTCTTGCGTGCCGGTGCTTGGGTTGGACTAGCGCAAGCGATAGCGGTCATCTCGGTGCAACTGTTTGATGGTGACCTAAGCTTATCTGGATTCTTTATTTATGTTCCGATTGCGTTCGGTAGCGGTATCCTAAGCGCAGCTTTGGCATTGAGCATTATGCCTATCGTAGAGTTTGTTTTCCGGTACACAACCGAACTCAAGCTGCTCGAGTTGGCCAACCTTAATCACCCGGCGCTCAAAGAACTCTTGGTTGAAGCTCCAGGTAGTTATCATCACAGCATCATGGTGGGAGCTCTGGTTGAGGCAGCTGCGGAGGCGATAGGCGCGAATTCCCTTTTAGCCAGAGTGATGTCCTATTACCATGACCTCGGCAAAGGTTGTAACGCCCCATATTTCATTGAAAACCAGCGGGACGGATTCAATCCTCACAAGAAGCTTAAGGCTTCTATGAGCGCGATGATTATTCGCCGTCACGTCACGGATGGTTTAGAAATTGCGAAGCGGCACAAGCTTGGTGAGCCAATTCTGGCGGGTATTGCTCAGCACCATGGAACGACCCTGATTCAGTATTTTTACCATAAAGCGGTTGAAGAGTGTGAAGAGGATGGCTCGGTTGGCGAGAATGAGTACCGTTACCCTGGGCAGAAACCACAAACCCGGGAAGCTGCACTTGTCATGATTGGCGACTCAATCGAGGCCGCGGCGAGAACACTTTCGGACCCTACGCCCGCAAGGCTACAAGGGTTGGTGAATAAAATTATCAACGTGAAATTTACGGATGGCCAGCTGGATGAGTGCGATTTAACGTTGAAAGATTTGCACCTAATGGCTAAAGCGTTCACTCGCATTCTGACTTCCATCTACCATAAACGAATTGAATACCCTGATATGCCTGCAACGGCTCAGGTGAAAAGAAGAGAACCTGATGGCGATAGACATAACGAACCGCAGGAGCCAGCCTCGACTGGCGACGAAGACACTGAAGACAATCGTCCAGACAATCTCAGAAGACTTGGGCTTTAGTGCGTCCGAGGTTTCGGTTGTTATTATGGATGACCCAGGCATTCACGAGCTCAACTTAACTTGGCGCGCCAAAGATAAACCTACTGATGTGCTCTCGTTTCCCCAAGCAGAGGGCAAAGTGGTAGCAGGGGACTTTGTACCTTGTTTGGGAGATATCGTTATCAGCGCCGACACAGCCGCTCGGCAAGCACAGTCCATTGGTCATTCTCTGGAGGATGAGTATCGGCGACTTTTGGTTCATGGTTTTCTCCATTTGCTAGGCCACGATCATGTCAATGGTGGCCACCAGGCTCGAAACATGAAGCTTGAAGAGAACCGTCTCCTTGAAGTGGTCGATCAGGTGATGGGAAGCGCAGAGTAAAGCTAAGGCGGGCTTGGTCTGATTACTCCGAGCTTCGAGACCGCAAGAACTGGCCACAAGGACCACTTTGACAAGCTCAGCCGTACACTCGGGCTGGCTTCTTTAAAATAAAAAGAAGTGCCTAATCATAGGGAGTTGACACAGCTCCGACCGCATCGTAGCAGGCTAACCATGAATACTTTACGTGACCAGATTCCTAAGCTGTTGGAGCGCCTAACCACCATAAGGGGGCATCTTTGACGTTGCGACAAAGCAGCGTCGAGTTTTAGAGCTTGAAGCACGTTGTGCCGATCCGGAATTATGGAATAACGCAGAGGAAGCGACCCGCGTGCAGCGCGAGATGTCCATCTTGAAGCAGCGTGTGGATGCTTTTCTGAAGCTTGAGAGTTCCGTTACTGAGGCTGAGGAAATGCTTGAACTCGGTGACGAAGACGAGGACATTGCTCAGGAACTTCGAGAGACCATCGCGAAGGCAGCCCGAACAATCAACCAGCTTGAACTCGAGCGGATGCTCGGGGGTGAATACGATAGCAACGGGGCCATCTTATCAATCAATGCAGGTGCAGGTGGTACCGAAAGCCAAGACTGGGCCCAAATGGTTCAGCGAATGATGATGCGATGGGCGGAGCGAAAAGGTTTCAAGGTCGATATACTCGACATACAGCCAGGTGAAGAAGCGGGCATCAAATCAGCCACCATCGGTATCGAAGGGCTATACGCTTACGGCTATTGCCGCGCAGAGGTTGGTGTTCACCGGTTGGTACGGATTAGTCCTTTTGATGCGAACAAGCGCCGACATACCTCCTTCGTTTCAGTAAGCGTTGCTCCTGAAGTAGATGACTCCATCGATATCGAAGTGAAGGATGAGGACCTACGTGTCGACACCTACCGCGCCAGTGGTGCCGGTGGCCAACACGTTAACAAAACCGATTCAGCCATTCGACTGACCCACATCCCGTCGGGCGTGGTGGTTGCCTGCCAAGCAGAACGAAGCCAGCATAAAAACCGCGCCAAAGCGATGAAGATGCTGAAGGCTCGGCTCTTGGTTATTGAGCTGCAGAAAAAAGAAGACGAGAAAGCGGCGCTTGCCGGAGAAAAGAAAAAGATAGAGTGGGGCAGCCAAATTCGGTCTTATGTGCTTCAACCCTATCGCATGGTGAAAGACCACCGAACCGGGTTTGAATCTTCCAATACGGATGCCGTACTAGACGGCGACATTGATGGGTTCATTCAGGCATTCCTGATGGGCGAAACCGCTGAGGGTGATTCCAGCGATATGGTTTGACTAGATTCAGAACGATAACTTAAAACGAGCAACTGCCGAGCAGGTGAAAAGGAAAGTAAGATGAGTGGACCAGATCGATTTTTTGAACAGCGTATGGAGAAGGCACAAGACCTCCGTGAAATGGGTATCGACCCTTATGCGAACGACTTCAAAGTCGACACTCGGGCATTGGACTTCATTCGACTTTACCATGAGCAGGATAAGGAGTCGCTTGAAGGTTCCGAGCAGCGACATGCGCTTGCGGGTCGTGTGGTCGCTGTCAACAAGATGGGTAAGGCAGCTTTTATTCGTCTTCAAGATAGCTCGTGTGATGAGATAGCCCCAAACGGCGAGCCTGTAGGGCGGATCCAAATTTACCTTCGACGTGATGAATTACCGGAGGCAGATTTTGCTCAATACAAGAAGCTAGATATCGGTGATATTATCGGTGTTTCGGGCAGCCCCATGAAGACTCGAACCGGCGAGCTAACCGTTCAAGTTAAGAGCTTTCGTCTGCTTACAAAGAGTCTGCGGCCTCTCCCGGAGAAGTGGCATGGTTTGACGGATGTTGAGACCCGCTATCGCCAGCGATACCTCGACTTAATCGCTAAC
>JABJBS010000088.1 GCA_018668695.1 Deltaproteobacteria bacterium | reverse complement strand
GTGATGATTTGTTTTTCAAGCGCCTTTGCTTTGATTCTCTGTGGATCAATACCGCCGCCATCATCGCTGATTTCGATGTTAACCATACCACCTTCGTGAAATGCGCGGAGTACCAGCTGACCCTCTGCAGGCTTGCCGTTTTCAACGCGAACTTCAGGAGGCTCAATACCGTGATCTACGGAGTTTCGAACCAAGTGTGTTAGCGGATCTTTAATGGCCTCGAGCAGCGTCTTATCGAGTTCTGTTTCCACACCTTCCATCTCAATTCGAACTTGCTTTCCGCAAGTGTGTGAAAGGTCGCGTACAACTCGAGGAAACTTACTCCAGATGTTACCGATTGGCTGCATCCGGGTTTTCATGACCTCTTCCTGCATCTCCGTCGTGATGAGGTTGAGTCTTTGAGAAGCTGCGAGAAGGTTGGTGTCGATATCTTCGTGCAGTGCTGTAAACTGAACAATTTGGTTTCGTGCCAGTACAAGCTCACCGACGAGGTTCATCAAAGTATTGAGAACTGCAACATCAACACGGATGCTGCTTTCCGTTAATCCGCCTGACGTTTCCGTGCGCTTGGGCTTTTTAGAAGCAGCAGTTGATTTCTTCTTGGGCTTTTTCGGATCATCTTTTTCGCCGTCTTCGGCCTTTTGGGCTTCTTCAGGCTTAGCCTCTACCGCCGCTTTTTCAGCCGCAGGAGGTGTAGGTTCAGGCGTTGCCGCTTCAATAGCGGTTGGTTCTGGAGTTGGTTCTGGAGTTGGTTCTGGAGTTGGTTCTGGAGTTGGTTCTGGAGTTGGTTCTGGTGTTGGTGCCGCGACTGGCACCTCAGCCGCCGTTAGCACTTCTGGCGTGACTTCAGGAGCCTCAGCGGTCGGTTCTTCAGGGCTGGCTTCCACTTTTCCAGCTGGTCCTGGTGCAGACTCGCCTTTTTGGAGACGCTCCAACCATGCAACGAGTTCTGAGTACTCGCCTTCGCCTTCTATTCCAAGCTCTTCAATTTGAGCCATCATCTCTCGGATGGCATCAACCGTGGCCAAGAGGGCACTGGCGATATCGGAGTTGACCAGTAGTTCTACATCACGAAGCTTACTTAATAAGTTTTCTGAGGCGTGAGATACCGATTCTAGTTTTGAGAAGCCGAGAAACCCGCAAGTACCTTTAATGGTGTGCAGGGTTCTAAAAATTCGCGCGAGAACATCCGCTGATTCAGGATCTTGTTCTAGGGCAACCAAGTCCCTATCCATCTCGTCGAGGTTTTCGTAGCTCTCAACAAGGAACTCTTTGACTACGTCATCCATATCGCATCATCCTGCTCACCCTGGTTAACAACGGGTGATTATCGACTGTTGCTACTCGTCTCTATTTCCAAGCTTCTTGGAAGAGCGAGTTTCCCCAGTTTAATAGACTACTACCATCATTGAGGTCGCTGCCAGTTTCCACTTTGTCAGTTTAAACCCCACAACTCGGTAAACTATCCCCAGTTACCTGCTTCGACTGAGTCCGCAATTTCTTCTAACCACAAGGTCGGAATTGGCTCCGGACGTTGGTCTAACAACTCAAGAAATCATAGGTGATGACGTAGGGGCAGGCAAGAATTGGGTTTTAATAGGCACTTAGGCTCAAATCGGTAGAGAGCGGATGACGAGGTAATGTTGCGGGTCGCGATCGTGGCTCGTATAATTAAGGTACAATGGCACATCCACTTTACACAGGTCTGAACTTTCGCACCCGGATGGCGATGCGTGTTCCCATAATGATTGGGATCGGCTTTTGGACACTGATGTTGATGCTGGTCGTGAACCTAGCCGTTTTTGGTGAGCATTTTATGCCACCTCAGGCTTACTTGGGGATTTTGTTCTTCCTTTACCTCTTTGGCGGCGTCAGTTTTTATTACTTCTCAATATCCATCACGGTGGATACGGGGGGGGTCACCATGATCGGCCCAGGGTCGTTTCGATGGGTACCTTGGAAAGATGTTCTCAGCGTATCGGTGATGAACCCTTATTTCCCGGGCTATGAAGTGATCACACGAGGTGAGGCGTTTGGTTTCAGCGGAATGGTATTTTCCGAGCATAAACGGCTCTACGACCTGATTGTGGCCTATTCCAAGCATGGGGATCGGACCTAAAACTGAGGCAGATGCTTCTGATCCTTTATTAAGCAGTCATTTTTCCGTAGTTTGCCGTTATGGCGAAGTCCAGTTCACATAGTGCTGATGCATACGTTGCTTTTGTAGCGCCGGCTGATGTTTTAAAACATTGGCGTGAGCAAGTTGAGATTGGCCTACCTGAGGTTGAGGCGCGATTTGCGACTCGGTGCGACAAGCTTACCAACCTCGACAACCTTCAATGGGTATGTGTTCATCCTACAAGTACAGACACAGGTATGGTCACTTTAATCGACCAAGGCGTCGAGACGATCGTTTCTACCGCTCCATCACAATTAAAAGCCATCCGTGCCCATTTTGAACCTGAATCAACCGAGCGGTTGATGGATGCGCTTGAATACATCGACGAAGCCATAGAGATCCTAGACGACCGTGGGCGAATTGCCTACGTCAACCGAGCCTTTGAAAAGCTGACGGGTTATGAGCGGGACGACGTTTATGGGAGCCAACCTGAGAAGCTCTTTGAAAATCAATTTGAGGATGCCGAGGCTTATCGCTCGGCAACGCGCGCTCTAGAAAAAGGCGAGAGCTTTCGGGGAATGACTGTTGCGCGCAGAGCCAATGGCGCCTTGGCGCACCAGGAACTTACCTTCTCACCGCTTCCCGGAAAATTTAAGTCCAGCCGAGAATGCGTCACTTTACGCAGAGACATCAGTCGCCAGGTTCGCTCAGAGCTTGCTTTGCGGGAAAGCGAGAAGCGCTACCGTGTCTTGGCAGAGAATGCTACGGACATCATCTGGACCGCTCGAATGGACGGACTGATTGATTATTGCAGTCCTTCGGTGAAGCGCGTTTTGGGAATATCGGTTGAACAAGCCTTGGACCTTACGCTCGATGATTTTTTACCTCTCCATGCACTCGACCATTTAGAACAAGCTGATCTCATTAGCAGCGGTGCGATTGAAATGCTTACAGAACCCATCACTGTGCAGGTAGAACAAAGTAAGCACGACGGTTCGATTATTTGGCTGGAAGCACAGGTCAGTCTCTTGATGGGACCTGACCACGAGCCATTAGGTGTTCTGGGGGTTAGCCGAGATATCTCCGAAAGGCGCCGGGTTGAAACTGAAAGAGCAAGTCTTGAAGCCCAGCTCTTACAGGCTCAAAAAATGGAAGCCATCGGTCGTCTTGCCGGTGGTATCGCCCACGACTTTAATAATTTACTCACAGGTATCAGCGTGTCGGCGCAGCTCTTATTAGAGGCTGATGACATCGGTGAGGATGTGGTTTTAGATGTAAAAGATATTTTATCCGCTACTGACCGCGCTACCCGCCTTACCCGTCAATTGATGGCGTTTAGTCGCAATCAGGTCGTAGCGCCGCAGCGGGTCGATGTGAATTCTGTTGTGTCTTCTTTTGAGAGAATGCTTAGCCGGCTGATCGGCGAAGATATCTCAATGGAGTTCATGCCGACCGATCAAGGTATGTGGATTGAAATTGATCCGATTCAGCTAGAACAGATTATTGTAAATCTCGTTGTGAACGCGCGGGATGCAATGCCTGGCGGGGGAGACTTAACCATCGCGGTAAATTCGACCGATCTCAATCGCGACGCGCTGGGCGGCTGGGATGCGGAACCGGGGCGGTTTATTTACCTAGAGGTTCGAGATACGGGCCAGGGCATTGCAGAAGAAGTTCGAGGGCGAATCTTTGAACCATTTTTCACCACGAAGGATGCAGGCAAAGGAACCGGACTTGGCCTTTCAACCGTTTATGGAATTGTAAAGCAAAATGGTGGTGTGATTCGAGTGGAGAGCTCAGAAGAGGCAGGCACTTGTTTTAAAGTTTTCCTACCGGCTCAAGAAGAACCTCCTCGTCCTAAAGCTGAGAAGAGTGTAACCGAATTTGAAACGGGTACCGGCCGAGTGCTGGTGGTTGAGGATGAGGAGATAGTACGCTCGTTGGCGCGCCGATTACTTCAGAAGCAAGGCTATGAGGTGGTTGAAGCAATCAGCGGAAATGAGGCGTGGGAATTGTGTGAAACTCAAAGCCTTTCTTTCGACTTGGTCCTCACCGACGTGGTCATGCCTGGGATGAGTGGTCCAAGACTCATTGAAAAATTAAGAGCGATCCGCCCTGATGTAAAAGTGATTTATATGTCTGGTTATGTGGATGAAGAGTTGGAGCAAGATGCTCTTGGCAAGCCCAACACCTGCTTTATTCAAAAACCATTCAACGTGGGTGCATTACTCGATTTAATCAAAAATCTATTGGGAACATAATCAAGAAGGGCCGGCCGCTTGAAGCTCGAAGTTATGTAGCCACAGGCTCATCGCTACAGCCTGACTGAGTCTCTCTTGGGCTCTGCCGAGAACAGGTAGTGAATCCGGTTGAAGATTTTTATCATCGATGATGCCTGAGAGTGGTCCGCAGGCACGGCCAATCACATTGCAATAGATTCGCTTGATTTGTAGACCGTCTCGTTTGGGCCGTTTTACCTTTTCAAAAAGTCGACGAGTGATTTGGTTCCAGGTTCCAAGGATGTAGTCTTCGCCGGCAAACTCGTGCCAGGCTTCCAAGAACTCTGTTTGAGTAGCACCCTCGAAGATGGTCTTGGGTGTAAGACCCATCCAGGCTATTTCTTCATCACTTGGCTGATAGGTATCAGCGTCCGTGGGCCGGATACCCATAGAGAATGTTTGCCCGGTTGAGGGCTTATGGGCTGTCCAGTAATAGAGTTGATGCGGTTGTTTTGTTTTGGGTTCTCGAAAGAATTCACCGTAACCAACAATGAGTTTATCGAAGTCTTCTGAAAAAACGGTTGGGAGGGGTTTTCGTTCCTGTTTTTTAGCGGTCCGGCGCCTGGGCCCAGCGGGATGAGTTTTCTGATATTGGACTTGTTGGGCAATCATTTGGTGGAAAGCAGTGATCAGGTGTTCAAGATCGGAGTTGCTGGGTTCCATG
>JABJBS010000087.1 GCA_018668695.1 Deltaproteobacteria bacterium | reverse complement strand
ATCTCGCCAACTCTAAGGTCTCGGGGTTATGCAGAAAGATCCCCAACCAAAGGCGCGGGAAAACAAACATCGCAATTCCAAGGAGTAGCAAAATGACGCTGGCTACTTTGACCACATCCCAGCCCCAACGATAAGCATCCTCGATATCTGACCGGCCCATTGCCTGCCCAACCAAGGTCGTTGAAGCAAGCCCGAAAGCGATAGATGGTAGAATTGCCACAAGCATGAGATTAACCAAAACATTCGCCGCGGCGGTCTCGGCGGTGCCCACTTGACCGATGATCCAAAACAACACCGTATAGCCGGTGGCAAAAAACAACTGCTGCAGACTGTTGGGAATGGTCAACCGTAAGAGCGACCGTAACACCGGCCGGGTGCAGCGCTTCATGCAAAAACCCTGGTGTTTGGCGTGCTTGAAACCAAGGTAAAAGTAATAACCGCAACCCATAAACATACTTGCAGTCGTACCCACTGCAGCACCTTGAGTCCCCATTGCTGGAAAACCCCAGTTACCGAAAATAAATATATAGTTCAGCAAAATGTTCGATGAATGGATAAAGACCAACGTCTTGAGGTAAAGAACGGACCGGTCGGTGCCATTCCAAAAACCGCGAAATGACATATTGATTCCAACGGCGGTAATCGTCCACACACGTAACTCAATGTAAGGCACGCCCATGGCCAAAACATCAGGGTCTTTATTTACCCAGGTGAATATGGTTTCGGCACTAAGCCAATAGAGCGTAGACAAAATGAGCCCACTGATCACAGCCACAATCAGTGCACCGTTTAGCGCCGTTGCCACATCCTTGGTATTACCCTCTCCAACACGTCTCGCCACGATTGCCTGTACGCCTGTGGACAAACCCATCACCACCGAAACGGCCATGAATGCGATAAAGCTCCCGGTACCGACCGCAGCCAGCGCAACGTCCCCAAGGCTTCCAACCATCGCCGTATCAACAAGATTGATGACGTTTTGTGAGATCATCCCACCAACAATAGGGAGTCCCAAACTGAGAATTCTTTTATAACGTTTTTTCTGGTCTGTGGAAATTGCATACGACATGACGTAAGACATACCCCGAGGGACCCTCATCGGAAAGCTAATTGTACGATATTATTGAGATTTAAAGAAGCCAGAGCCCGAAGACCCTTTCCATAAACATCGTTCCCAGCTAACCTGCTGGCATGAAAAACTTTATTCTCTGGACGTCAACGCTGTTTCTCTTCGCCTGCGCATCTACCCCTTTACCGCAAGCACCGTCCATTCAGTACTACTTAAGCTCCTCACAACCTGCGTGCGAGGGCCTCAAGGATTGTCAATCAAGGTGCGACCAAGAACAACAAGGGCGTGCCTGCCTTGAATGGGCGCTCTACGCACTCAGCGCCACGACCAGCTCCGGCGATGTCGACCAAGCCCTCTCACAAGAAAGCACGAACCAACCATTTGTATACGCGGCGGGGCTTCTTAAAACGGCTTGCCAAAACCAGGACGCATTAAGCTGCCTTGATCTTGGAAACTTACACCTTCAAGGGCTGGGCGTACCTTTAGACCAAGCCAGTGCCTTAAAATACTTAGACATTGCCTGCACGGACGGCGTGGCTGATAGCTGCACACGGCTTGGGATGCTTTACCAGGAAGGCGTCGCCGTTGCCCCAGATGCCGAGCGGGCTACCAAACTCTTTAAGACGGGTTGTACCGCAGGTCACGAAGCCGCCTGTTCGCTGCTTAAAGAACTTAACTAGAGCGGTAAACCAAGGCCAACTAATGCCTGTCGTAATTCTTCTGAGCCCTCTCGGGACGCGGGTACTGAGCCTGACACCCATCCCCTTTTTTTAGAAGCTTCAACGTTCAGCAATGAGTCATCTACAAATGCTATTTCATGGGGAAGTAAACCCAGCGATTCTTCCACAGATTGGTAGATAAGGTCGTCAGGCTTTACCAGCCCCATCTCGAATGACAAAAAGCAATGGTCCTTACTCGCCAAGGACACCGCCGAAAGGGCCGCCAACCTACCCCAATGACTTGCACAGGTATTTGAGAGAACCGCGGTCTTAACGCCTATGGCTTGCACGTCTTTAACCACTTGGGCTGCGCCAGTGTATTCCTCGCGCAAAATTGCGTCGTGCGCCGCCAACAAAGTTCCAAGGTCTACTTTATTATCGAGCTGTTCCGATATCCTCATAGCCAAGATCTGCCGGCTGATGGAGCCAGCATGATACAATCGATTGGCTACGTTGAATGCATCCGGGTTTTTTAATTCGGGAATCTCTCCGGTCCAACCAACGGCTAGGATGGCCGATACGAGTTCATGATGGATGCGCACAAGTACGCCACCGATATCGAATATAAGAACCTTAACATCACTCATCATTTGAGGATATCACCAATGCTCTCAACGTCTTCTTTTTTACGGTGCAGCCAAAAAACGAGTAAACCGAGCACAATAGGTAAACCAACGGCAAGCCAGGCAGGAGAACCCATGCCGTCTAAAATCATCCCTGAAGTAAGCCCAACGACCATCCCCACTCGAATAGCTTGCCTTGTGATATTCACGGCGAGGCTAACCCAGATGGTCCCCAATGCCACACATAGGCCGGTCCACAATGCGGTATCCTGCGGGACTCCCAATTCTTTGGCAGACTCGTCAGCCGTCAAAAGGCATAACCCGTAAGTCAATCCGAAAATGAGACCACCAAGCACCATGCCAAACACCCAAGTTCCTAAGCTGAAGTTGCTTGCATTTTCCTGCTGAGGCTCTTCCTGTGGCGCGTCTGTCATATCGTATCCTGTCATCTACATAAGACGGTCGGCTCGGCTACCGGCATCGGCGCCGTCACGGGCCATCTTGTAGGGTTCGTCTAGCAGCTCATCGATCGCTAGAGTAAGCTGCTGGGCGGCCCCCTCAAGCTTCGCATCATGTGCGCGAGCTTCTTTTGTAAAAGGCTTAAAAGGTTCGTCGATTCGAAAAGGCGCGAATGCATTATCCACCGTAAGAGGCTGACCGATTCGATAAGTTACCGTGCCGCCCTTCGCCCACGGGTTACCCGTTGGATATATCTTCTCGCATCCATTACTGCCGACCGGAACGATTGGAACATTGTGCCGAAGCGCAAACTGAATCATCCCCGTTCGAGCAGGCAACAAGCGCACTGACCTGGTACCTTGCGGAAATACGATGACATGATTTTTCTTTTCATGCAGCGCTTCGAGTGTACGGTCTTCAACAGCGCCCATCAGGCGGTCGTTCCAACGATTAATGAACTCGAAGTAACCTTCATTGCTTGGGTCGAAGTCGCCTCTTCGTTTTGTGAGGAGATGTCGAACATCGTCCGTCGCTTTATCGAGGGCTTCTTCCTGGCCAATTTTCGCGTCCGCTAAATCTCGCACAACGCGATACTCATCGTCGGACATTTTACGCTCTAAAACCGCATAAGCATCTTTTAAAATGACATAGCCAAGGCTTGGCAGTGGAAGATTGTTACAGAGGTCGAAAAAACGGCCCAGAAGTTTATTCTCGTAATATTTTGCCTTAACCCAAGCCAGGGTCATTCGCTCATATCCGGTACGCCATAAGTCGTACTGCAGAGGCCAATAGTTGTAACGGTCGGTATGGTTGAGCGCGAGCATCACACCTTGGTCCGATGGTAGATTCTCTAGGCCCTCAATGACGATATTGGTTTTAGACGGCACTTCGTACATGACGCCTAAGATATGCGCCACGGTACGCTGGCCCAGGGGCCGCGCACTGATTTTCACTCGTCGCAGATGTTGTTCATCAACCATCTTTCCACTCCAGTAAACTGGTTTCCTCGGCGGATACCATCTCGTCAGGTCGTGCGCACTGCCTTTTGGCATGATGAATCGTTAAATTCAGTGCCGCTGCCTTAACTGCGCCCTAAGATGATCGCTCTCGGTCTACGGAATTACGACCACGTGGCAGGCGCCTGACGCCACAAAGTAACCAGCCGAACCCCCATAAATGCAGACCATGCAGCCCACAGAACATGGTTGTTCTCGAGCATCGCCGCCAAGCCCGCTAAAAGGAGGAATGAGGCTACTGCGAAAAGCATGGACCGCCTCATCGGACCGCTCAACGTAAGTCCAATAAAATAGCCATCAAGTGCATAGGCCAAGGCCCCCAACCCGACCACGGGATAGAGCCAATACATGTATTGGCCAACGGTATCTAAAATCATCTGGTGATCCGTCATCACGCCAAACATTGTGTTCGGGAATGCCACGAAGGCGGTGACAAGAATGATGCCAGTAATCTCACTCGCCCACATGGTTAGCGTGAGCAAGCTCTTCAAGTTTTTCTTGTCACCTGAGCCCGCGTAAATGCCAGCCAAACTTTCCGTAGCGTATGCGTAGCCGTCGATAAAAAATGACGCGATAGATAACACTTTTAACAGTACCGCATTGGCCACCAAAATACCTGTACCCAAAAGCGCACTCCCATTCGTAAAGACAGCAAAAGCAGTCTGAAGCGCAATGGTACGAACCATCATATCGCCATTTAGACCAAAAAGGCGCTTCCACGCTTGTCGGTCCCAAAACTCAGAAAACACAATTTTAAGAGGTGCACTTTTGCCGAGACGAGCCATCATAACAATGCCCATGGCGAGCATAATATATTGACTAAGGGCAGTGGCCCAACCGGCGCCAGCGCTTGCCAAATTCAATTCGTAAATAAACCAGTAGTCGAGGACGATATTCATACCGTTTCCCACAGCGCTTAGTACCAGTGCATCCTTGCTCCGCTCTCGCCCTAACAACCACCCTATCAAAACGTAGTTAAATAGAACCGCCGGTGCCCCAAGAATTCGAGCGTCAAAATACTCCCGCCCGGAGAACTCAACTCCTGCTTCACCACGAAGCATCCAAAAACCGAGGTCTGCAATGGACGATTGAAATAAGACAATCAGCAACGCTAAAGAGGCGGCGACAAACAAACCACGCCACAGCACTCTGTCCACCGCAATAAAATCATTCGCGCCAAGAGATTGCGCAGTGAGCCCGGTGGTGACCATTCTCAAAAAGCCGAATGACCAATAGAGGTAATCAAAAAGAACTGAAGCCAGAGCCACACCAGCAAGGTGCGTGATGCT
>JABJBS010000086.1 GCA_018668695.1 Deltaproteobacteria bacterium | reverse complement strand
CACCTAGAGACCTGTAAAACAGCGGTGGAGAGTGTTTGTTCCACGCAGCTCAAAGTTAAAAATAGGCAGAACAAGCTTCTCAAAGAGTTTGGCTATTTAATGTCGGACATTACGCAGAGCCCTTACCCTGAAGGAGAGGCCCGCCCTTATCCATTGGCTCTAACGGCACAAAAAATTCTTACAGCTGATAAAGCTGGCTCGGATAAGTCTGAAATGAACCGCTTGCTTTTAGCCAATTTGGAAGCGCTTGGTGCGTACTGTGCGCCGTCTTATGCTCCATGCTCAAACCCACAATATAAATCCGGGGAAACCTTTTCGAAGGCCGCGCAAGATTATGTCGCAGCCAATAGCCGCCTTGCGGAGCGATTTCGCATCTATCAGGAAAGCCTCGAAGAGGTTCGAGACGGGATTGAAACCTACCTAGAACTCGCTTGTCAGTAAGTCTCTGCTTTCATTGGTATATTAAGTCTTCCTTAACGGCGCAGCGATCGCCATATGACGCTCTACGGTGAATTGGAACGTTGCCAGACCTTAAGAAATGAGCGATGAAGCCCGAGCTTAGTGGAGACAGGTTTTAAAAGACTGTGCTCCATGGCTTTGTGATTCAATTTCGAGGTTCGTCATTTTAATTTTATTGAGCAAATTTGTGTCTATGTTACCGGCGCGTTTGGTGATCTGGTTCGGGCGAATGTTGGGGCTTTTTTGGTATTACGTGGCTCCAGTAAGAGTTGGCGTGGCTCGTAGCAACGTCGAACGAGTTTATGGCGACACGCTTTCCCAGAGTGAGAAGGCAGCGATTGTGCGCGGCTGCTGTATGTCATGGGCGATGACCGTGATGGAATGCTTGCGGATGCCCACCCTTCGAAAGCCGGGCGAGATAGGGCGAATGGAAGCACACAACTTTCACCTTCTGGAAGCCGCTAAGAATCGAAAAAAAGGGGCCTGCGTGGTCACCTTGCACTTGGGTAATTTCGAAATGATGGTTGGCTATATGACCATCCACGGATTACCGCTGCATGTCATCTACCGCGACCTCAAAGCAAAATCCGTTCACGATTTCTGGAACCTCGTTCGTAAGAGTACGGGTATTCTCACATTGCCTCCGCGCCGGTCTAAAGAGGCTATTCGCGAGGTGATGGCAAAAGGTGAAATGGTTGGTTTTGCAGTAGATCAGCACATGCCAAAGCACCGCGCTATCGTTTGTGAGTTTTTGGGGCATGTGGTGGGCACGAGCCCCGCGCCGTCAAAGTTTGCCATGGAAGCCGAGGGCGAAATCGTGTTGGTACATACCTATCGCAGCAAAGACGATTACACGCGCCATATCTGTGAGGTTGAAGACTTCCCCCTAGAGTCGCCTTTTGAGACTTTTGAAGAGAACCTGCGCCATAATACTCAAAGGCTTAACAACCGTATGGCTGAGATTATCAAGGCGCACCCGACGGAATGGCTCTGGCATCACAAGCGCTTTAAGGTCCATGATTCGCCTGAGGGCTGGGATGTTCCCGAGGAGCTTATGCCAATGTTGGATAAACAGTCCTAGAAGTTATTCAGGCATCCCACAGGCTATCCACTCAGCCACTGCGTCCAGCTCTTCGGCTGATGGCCCGCCACCCGGCGGCATAGGGTTGGCCGCATCTTCAAAAATAACATTCTCTATCGCGCCCGAAAGCGCTACAACGTCTTCGTACGTGCCGAAGTTGATATTTTGATACGCGCCTTGTCTATCTTCTAATGTTTCCAGGCTGGGGCTGTGGCAGGGCGTGCACCAAGTGTATAGAAATGGTGCGCTTACGGTGGTCCAATTTGTAGCCACGGAGCAATCTACAACCGTGCCTTCCTCTTCTTCGCCGCCGCAACCAACCAGAGCGAGCAACAATGCAATGAATACGTAGCGCATTTTAAACTCACCGCTTGAACCAGCTGGCATTTCCCGCAACAATCTAAGCGGGGAAACATATGCCGCGCTTAATCTATCTTTTCATATCCATCTTGGTCCTAAGCGGTTGCCAGCTTGAGTTTGGTTTGCCCGATGGGTTGGTGGTGAGCTGCAGTGAAGAAGCGCCATGTTCTGCGGGTTTGAGTTGCTCCGAGCAACACCAGGTATGTGTG
>JABJBS010000085.1 GCA_018668695.1 Deltaproteobacteria bacterium | reverse complement strand
GTGCCCGCCACATGCCAGACTCAGCTTCCACGACTTGTTGATCCAACGCGGCGACGACTTGTGCTTGCGTGCAAAAACCAAGGTCTACAACAATGTCACCGAGTAGGTTCAATCCGTAAAAGTCATCGGAGGTGAGACGACCTTCTGCGGGTACGATGTTGGCATAGAGGGTAGAAGTCGAAACGTCATTGGCCTTATCTTTTGAAGTGGAATTTGGCCTTATGAGGTTCGATATTTCACGTACGATTTCGCCATGCTCTTCGCGTGAGAGCAACGCTTTATGAACCATGACATCGCCCAGCAACCAGGGCTGGTTGGTTCTGAGACGTAACAAACGTTGCCATTTTAAACTTTTCCATAAAGTTTTGGCATCGATGAAACCGAGGTCGATGGCTCGCTGCCCAAACAAAGGTTGATGGTCTTCAAGGAGCAGGTCTGCGCGGCGAAGCTTGGGAATGCAAAAACCGACCAATGCCCATAGTCCAGAACAAATTCCGAGAATCCACATCAATAGTGCAATGCCGCGCCCCGGCCCGGTGCCGAAAAGAGGACCCAGCTCAGCCGTGAGAGAGCCGCCTTCTCGCATCAACGGTTCGAATACCTGATCGGCCAAGGGGCCTGAGATTAAAACTGCCAATACAAGAGGTGTTTGGGCCACAATGGGGCGGAAGGATAAGACCTTGCCCTGAATATCGGGGGGCACTTTTCGCAGCCATATGCCATCCGCACAGCCCATAATGATTGGAAATAGCAGCGAAGCACCCATGACCAATATTCCCATTGCCCACAAAGACTGAAATGGCACGGTTGCGACTAGTAGGATTCCTTGGAGTCCGATGCTTCCTAAGATACCGAGAATCAGACGGTTTGGGCCTCCCCAAGTTAGCATCAATCCGCCACCGAGAATAACGCCGACGCCTCCCAAGGAAATTACCACGCCCAACTCGGAGGCTGTTCCCAAGCTTTTGATTAAAGGCATCAGAAGGGTCCAGGTGATACCTCCGAATAAATTGAGACCACCGAGGTAGAAAAGAAGGAGTAAGAGTGGGGTGCGTTCGCGGATATATCTCCAGCCAAAAAAGAGGTCGTCCTTTACTGATTTATTGGCACGTAAGCCGGAGGCGCTGATTCGAGCAGGGGGGAAACGAAGAATGGATAAAACCACCACGGCAAAGGTGAAGGTTGAAACATCGACCATGAGAATTCCGCTGAGTCCAACCCAATCTAGAAGAAAGCCGCCGAGAAGTGGAGCCACCATTTGAGAGAGTCCAAGCCCCACCTGGATGAGTCCGGATGCCTTGGCGAGTGACTCTTTAGGAACGAGTAAAGTTGTGGCGGAGGACATTGCGGGAAATTGAAAAGCATTAAAGGCAGAGGATAACGCGATTAAAATAAGCAGGGTCGAGAAATCTAGATTGTCATAGGTGTGGAGGAAGAAGAGGAGGAGCGTGCAGGCACCGGCGCCAATATGGCTAAGCATCAGTGCAAACCGCCGGTTCCAGCGGTCGACCACAACACCGGCAGCCAACGCCAATGTCATTTCCGGTGCAATGGCGGCAAAGAAGGTAAGACTAAACTGAGTGACCGAGTCATTTTGTTCGAGTACGGTTAAGGCAATACCGAAGGCTGTTAGCTGGGTTCCTAGACGGGAAACGACCTGGGCTAACCACAAGAACCCAAAGGTCAGAAGATTTCGATTTTTCAGAGAAGGCCCGGCCATAAGCGAGAGTAAGACAACGCATACTGGGCCACAACCATGAGTATAGAAGAGCCCGGGAAAAACACGCTTTTTTTCCTGCTCGCTCCATGAGGAAGTTCTACCCTGAACTCCACACTGGTCTTGAATTCCTATTCATTCCAGCACCGGTTCGGGGCTTTGTATGGTAATCACCCCACCAGGTGAGGTAACAATGTGGCTCTGGTGGGTCATAAGTACCTGATAGCTTTAGCTTCTTACGGTTTATGGTGCCTGCCTCGTGGCTGAGCATATTGGGGCGTTTGAAACCAGTGCTTAGCTCAACGGGTTGCCAGCTTTCAAGGGGGTGTCATGCAAATCGTACGTGGCTTTTGGGCCGGAGTAGCCATTGCTTTTTTAGTGGGGTGCAGTGCCGCGAATTTGTCTCAAAAGACGACAACGGTTGCTAACTCAAACTCAACTCACTCTGCCATGGCACAGTGGGAAGCAAATCTCTTAGGTGATCTGCAAGATTTGAATGTAACGGTTAACCAGTTGTTCGCCGCGACGAGTGATGCAAACCCAGACCACTTACGAAGCCCGAAGACTCTTGAGGATGCAAAAAATATTGTACGCAGCTCCCACGTGGCCTTTTTTTCTGAGGCAGAGAAAATTTTTGAAACGCATATGAAAAAGCAGGCGTCCGACTTAAACGTCCTCACCTGGTATGCCCAGCTTTATTTGTCTTGGGGTCAGGCGCTTTTTGATATTGAAGTGTACATGGAAGCAGCCCTCGGTGATTCTCGATTGTTTTTACAGCTTACTACAGAGAAGCTTGTAAACTCACCGGGCTCCGTAAGTGATAAATTTCTTTCAGAATACAGTGTAGCTTTGGCGCAGCTTGAGAGCGAGGGTCAATCCAAGATTGATAGCCTTGGCGTGCAGTGCGACCTTTATTTGGATAAAGCATTGCCGCTTATTGAACGGATTGAAGAACTTTCGCCCGACACCTACCACCGTAACCGGCTGATGGCTGATTATTATGCCTTGGTTGGCGAAGCTCAGCAGTTTTCAAATCAGTTGAAAATGATTGAATCCAAAAACCCCGACAGCAATGGTTTACGCTATATGAGAGGGGTTCAAGCGGCGGATGAAGAGCGCTGGGAAGCGGCGATTGGGTGGTATGAACAGGCACTGTATCACGAGCCGGAATTTACCGAAGCAGAGTATGCACGAGGTTTCGCATTGTGGCAGTTGGGGCAAAAGCAAGCAGCTTTAGACTCGATGTATCGAATACTCGTCGTAACACCGGACCATACGCTTGCCTTGCTTACGAAATGGATGATTGCAACGGAAGACCAAACGGAGGGAGCGGTACAATGACCCTACCGATGAATAAGGCACTTTGCGCCGTAGGCTTTTTGATTGTGATGCTAAGTGGCGTGGCAACAGTTCACGCATCTGATTCTAAAGATACGAACTCTGCAAAGGTAGACGGAAAGAATCTCGCCAACGTTCCTGCCGCTACTCTGAGGTTTTTTGATGCTCTTGAAATACGTAGGGAATTGGAGTCCTTGAAAGATGGTGCCAAAAAAGTGGGCGACATGCTCATGGGGTTCGTAGGCACGAGGGACGCCTCCGCGCTGGACAGTAAACAAAAGAAAGAACTCGCACAAAGGCTTGAGGTCTCGAAAAAGGAAATGGCGAAGTGCCTGGATTCAAGTTCCATTTATAAATCATTCAGCGCGGCTTTCGCATTGAAGCTGAGTGCGGAAAAATCTGAGCAGTTAACCACCGCTTACAGTGCGCCTGCGGGTCAACAGATCCTACAGATTTCCCGAGACGCATCGACTTCAGGAGGCGCGTTTGCTGCTTCTAGTTACTTTAAGGAAGCGTTTTCTAAGTTGTCCAAGGCGCGGGAAGAGCAAGTGCGGATGATGGTTGCGGCGAGCCGCTACGTGGATTCTCGGACCAGGCTAACACGCAATATGATGCCTGCGGTATTGAAAATCCAGCACGAGAAAATGACGGAATCGCAGTTGCAAAATAAGATGCTGGCGAGCCAAGATGAATACGTGATGGAAGGGTTGGCGACTTTTGCATATGGTACCAGAGACTTAACGCGGGCTGAGATGACGGCGGTCCTTAAGCTTTACGCCACACCAGAGCATCGCGCATACATCGCAGCGAAAAATCAAGCTCTTGAGCCCGTCACTGAAGCGTTATTTCAATGCTTGGTAAGTAGCCTCAGCTCCGTAACAGACGAAGTCCGGTAGATATTTTAGAACTCCACGGATTTCTTTTCCAATCTGTAATTTAAAAAACGTCCTTATAATCTACTCTTAGGATTATAGAGCAGGTCTGCGCATGTAGGCGAACTGCGCCGCGTTGCATACAATAGGCGGACGGCCTGAGAGATGACATACTCTAACCTCAATTACGAAACATAAGAATGTGCTGGCTCAACGCAGGGGGTGCACCATGTCAGAAACTAACCAACCACGTAAGGCGTCTCGTCTTAAAATGGGACTCTACAGTATCGCCATACTGGGTGCGGCGAGTATGGCCTTTAGCTCACTCAGCGGTGAGGATGGTCTTTCCGGTCAAGCGATTGGGGAGCAAGCTACTCCTTCGGCCGATACAAACGGTGCCTGGGAATTGGTAGCGGAGAATGAGGGGTTTGTAACAAAGCGTATGGCGGTTGAAGGCAGCCCGATTATGGCTTTCCGAGGTGAGACTGTGGTGGATGTTCCACTTAGTAAAATCCTCACAGTTTTCTTAGATGCCGAACGCCGAAAAGACTGGGTAGACCGTTTTGATTCTACCCAAGATGTGGAAGTCGTAAGTGACCTTGACCGCGTTTATTGGATTCGTTTCGAATTACCGTTTCCACTCTCGGACAGAGATTACCTCTTGAGAGCGACGGGGGATATAGATCCTGATAACCGTGTGTTTGTGGCAAATATACGTTCGGTGAGCCATCCCAATCGCGGTGAAGATGATTGCTGTGTCCGTGCCGAGGCTTTTCGCACGTATTATCGCTTTCAGGCATTGCCCGGTGAAAATAAAACGAAGATTGAAGTCGAGGTCCATACCGATCCAAAAGGTATGCTACCTGGCTGGCTCGTGAATATGGTCCAAGAAGATTGGCCACAGAAGACACTTCTTTCGTTGGCACGAGAAGCGGGTAAAGAAGATGTTCCTTCTCATAAAAAGTTTGTCAGCTGGGAAGCTAAGTAGAGAAGAATCCAATTGGGTTTGGACCTAAGGTCCTGATGTTGGTTAACATAGGACTATGACCGATCCCTCATCGCCAAGATATGGAACAGGGCTTCGCCGCATTGCGGAGAGCCTCACAGACCAGCCCCTGGGTGTGGTCGTGCAAGTGCTCTACGGTGTGGCCGAGGAAGACGTTGAGTTTGCGCTTAAAGAGCAAAAAGGGACGGGCGGTAAACTTGGTGATATTTTAGTTCGCCGGGGCAGCCTTTCGGAAGAACAATTGGCTGCCTGCCTCGCACTCCTCGTCAAAAAGGAAACGACCTTTCTTTCGCATGCGTTTCTTGCGCCGCTTCGATTCAAGTGGTGGGGACGCCATGCTCAGCTTACAATGGAAAGTCTTGCTTTGATGCTCGTCACCTTCGTGGTGGTACATCGATTACTGGGACTTGCGGAAAGCGGTTTACTGGCTATTTTTCTTACCTCTGCAGCGTTGACCACACGATTCAATGTGGTTCTCGCTGACATCAATACGAAAAACGAAGTCGTTGATATTTTGGCCATGTTTGTTGGCCTCTTCATGGTATTTGTTGGGGTGGCGACGATGATGGATCCCGCTACCATTCCCAAGAGCTTTGGTTTTGTCATGTCCATCGCGGATATGGATGCTACCACGACACTCTACGACCGAAGCTTCGGTAACTTTGGCGGTATCGTGGTTCACAACACCATGGTCCTGGCATCGGGTGTCCTCTTGAGCTTTCTATACCGTGGTTATGCCACGCTCTTGTTGCTTGCGTGGAATGCCGCGGTGTGGGGACTCACTTTAACGCTTCTTTTCCGCCAAAGTTTCTTAGCCGATGGAGGAGTGAATATCGTACCACTCTGCCTCGGGGTGGCCGCGCTACTTCCTCACCTGTTGCTAGAGGCCACCGCTTATATATTGGGTTCAATAAGTGCGATTACCGTTTCGAAAAGCCTGCTTTGGTATGGGATGAGTTCACGGCGCTTTCGCCGCGATGCTTTACGTTCTTTGGGGGTTCTTTCGGCTGCCGCTGCGATGGTAGCAGTTGCGGGCGCCCTGGAGTCTCACTGGGCACCAGAGCTTCTCTCAATGGCTAGAGAGCACATGTTGCCTCGCTAGCAGCTACCTTGTCTTAGGTACCTACGAGGCTTGCTCTGCGTAAAGGTCGAGAATGATAGATCTGAAGAGGAAGAAGGACAGGAGCAGGAGTGGCTTAAGCACTCATGCGTACGACGGTATGAGATGATTCCATCGGTACAGGAAGAGCAGCGGCTCCGCCCGGTGGTGGCTCAGGGTCGAAATCTGGTCCCGAAGAGTTAGAGTTACGCTTGTTCTTAAGAAGCATTCTAAGTTCAGCTTCAAGGCAATGAACCAGCTTTGTGCTTAGTGGCTTGGCGCCAATTTGAAAATCGTGAAGGTCCTGCGCCAAGTCTGCCTTGGTTTCTGCTAGGACCTGGGCAGCCAGAGGAATAGCTTCTAATCTTTCAGCCATTTTTTCCTTCGAGCAGATAGGACTGATGGTCGCCATCGCTTCGTTGGAGGTCGTAACTGATTCGTCTCTTGTCGGCGTTTTGTTCATAACTTCTTCATCGGTTTTGGTTTAACAGGCTCACTACACTATAAATTTCCAAAGCTGAACCAGGAAAATGCAAAATATTTAGGAAATGTACGGGCGATTTAGCCAACTTTAACAGTTACTTAGTCAAATTACCGAGCGACGGGCTGCTTTTGGCCTCCTTGGGCCAAGAAGTGAGCCCGATCTGAAGGGCTCTGCGCTGGATACGTAACTGACGGGTGATTGCTCCAAACCGGTAGCATGCCATGGGTACTTTGACCGGGTTCGGACCCCATCTGAGGCCCCCAATATTTAGGAAATGTACGGGCGATCTATCGACCGGAGCGGGGCAGCAAGGCTTGTTTGAAAAGTACAGGCTTTGCGTGAGCGCACCGCCGTATAGCAGAGAACCCGATGCCCGAATATTTAGAATTGTTAATGTTTTCAAAGCCGGAGCGAATCGGACTGCTTTGGCACACCCCCTGCTAGCGGGAAGATGAGGTTTCGCGAAAGGACTCATGATGATGCGTAGAATACATGTTGGTTTGATGATGGCCATTGGACTCTCTTTAGTAGCTTGTGGAACAGCGGATTCGACCGAGGTGCAAGTTGACGACGTCAATGCTGACACTGCGGCGGCGGACTCTGATTCTCAGAATGAGGAGGTCACGGACGCCGCTCCCTCTGATCCAAGATTGCCATCAACCGGTGACTCTTACCGCGATACGGCACAGGAATTTGCGCTGGATGTGGTGCAGACTTACTTCGATGAAGATGCCACCTTGTTTGAGTCTTTAGTGCATGACCCAATTTATCTTGCGGGGACCAACACAGTATATACCCGCGCAGAATACCTTGAGATGATGCTAGATCCTAACCAGTTTCCAGCGGGACAAGACTATACCACGTATACGATGGACGATTACCTAAGTGTGTATGACCCCGGCGTGCATACCTTTGCTGAAGCCAGTGAGAAATTCGGATTGCCTTTATTTGACGATGACGGCTGGGTACCCGCAGACGATGAGTTTTTGTTTATCGGTTTTTTCCGCACGGATGGTGTTCCTTACAGCGACGAATTCATGTCTATTAGCTTGGTTATGTTTGTGGTCGCAGAACGCGACGGCGATTGGAAAATAGTTGGTTTGATTCCTCATCCTTAAATCGGGGCTAGAGCTTGGCTGGGGGCCTCACCTCTCGAGGCCGTCATACTTCGCTAAAAAGTCTCATCAGCTTCTCCAGTTGATTGCTTAACCCTTCCTGCCAGCTTGCCTTAGGTTCAAATATTACCGAACTGGCTTGAAAGAACCGGGGGTTTGTTATCTTTAACGGTTAAGTCAGCCGCCGGGTTTTACGGTGGTGAAACCATAACCTATTCAAAGTGAGCATTGCGGTGAAAGATTTACCCAACGTAACTGATTCGCATTTTGATATCCCTGACCTTGATAAAATAGCAGGTACTGGAGAACCGCCGCATCGCCCTCGGATCTTGCTTTTACATGGGTCGTTACGGCCGCGCTCGTTCAGCCGCCTCTTGGTAGCCGAAGCTGAAAGGTTATTGACGGCAATGGGCGCTGAAACAAAGGTTTTCGACCCAGCTGGGTTACCGCTGCCTGACGATGGTCCCGTAGACCACCCTAAAGTTCAGGAGTTAAGAGAACTCTCGCAATGGTCGGAAGGGCAGGTGTGGTGCAGCCCTGAACGCCACGGAGCTATGACAGGGGTATTTAAAAGCCAGCTCGATTGGATTCCGCTTAGTATTGGCAGCATTAGACCTACCCAAGGAAGAGTTGTTGCATTGATGCAGGTATGTGGAGGGTCCCAATCGTTCAACACCGTCAACGATTTGAGGCTTCTTGGCCGGTGGATGCGGATGCTGGTTATTCCCAATCAATCATCGGTACCAAAAGCTTATCAAGAGTTTGATGATGACGACCGCATGAAGCCATCAGCCTATTACGACCGCGTTGTCGACGTGATGGAGGAGCTCATGAAATTCACACGGCTCATGCGCGGCCGAACGGATTATTTTGTTGATCGCTACAGCGAGCGTAAGGCAGAAGCTAACAAGGCTTAATTGAAACTCTAAGCGAATCTTTAGGCGGCAGAGGAAGCTGATTTTTGTTGAACCCGCAGCTGAACAATCTCGATAAGCTCTGCGAGATTTTTCCTAAGAACGATAAGAATAGCCAAGCTATAGGCAGCTAAGATCCACCAGGCTGATATCTCCGATAGATAAGAACCCACCAGCGCAAAGATGGATATAAGCGAGAGGATGGCCAGAGCTCCGGGACTCTTACTCATCTCTACGGGCATTCGTTTTTTCAAGACCAAGATGGCAATGGTTGTTTTAATAATGGCATTGGCAAAGAGCCCGAAGGCTAAAGCGACTAATCCCCAGTGCTCCGTTGTCCACCACCAGAGGGCCAATGTGATGAGCAGACCGCTAATCGAAGCGAGAACTGGAGTTTTTAAGTCGCCGATACCAGGTAAAACATTGCTGGCAGCCATGCCGATGATAGCCACCAAGCTGGCGCCGATTAAAAACTGGAAGGCAAGGATTCGCTCGGGTGTAACTTCGGTACCCATGACCTCGAGAATGGGCCCAGCAATCAATGCCATGGCCACGCAGATCGGAATGTTGATTAAGAGAATCCAATGGTTGCATTCAGTGGTTAATCTCGTGAGTTTATCGTGGTCGCCCACACCATCAAGCTCCGATGATTCAGCAAAGAGAACCGTTCGTAGCATTCTCGGGAGCAGTTGCAGGGCGACGAGCGCCGATGCACAGAGGCCCATAAAGGCAGCGCCACTAAGGTCACCAACATCTCCTGCGAAGATAATCGCCAGCTCATTCACAGACATCGAGGCAGTGGTACCCAGCAGAGCGAGGGCACTGAATGATAGGATTTCCTTTTGGGGAATTTTATCTTCTGCAGTACAGGAAGTCCGCCAACGGCTGCGTTGAACCCATGATGACCCAACGACAAAAACGAGGTAGCCAATGGCGAAGCATAACACCAAGTTCTCGCCGGTTTGGAAAACAATCATAAGCCCAAGCGACGCAAAGAAGACCAGCCCCGAAATGATTTCGAGAAGGGTGGCGATGCCCACCTGATCACCAGCGTAGAGTGCGTGCCTGGCGAATTGGTAAAATACATAGGCAATTGCGATGAGATAAGCGTAGGAGAGTGAGGCCGTTTGGAGGTTGAGCCAAGATGCGGTTTTTTCGGAAAATAAATGGAGTAATCCAATGCACAAAAGCACTGAAACGGCATTGGCAATATAGAGGCGCCGGTAGATCCAGTCTGCGGTACGTGGACGGTCTTCACCGCGAGACTTCGCGATAAACCTTACGGTTGCAGCATTGGAAAAAGCGACTGTGGGTAGGCCGATTAATAAGGCCGTAGAAAAAATAAGATTGAGAGTCCCGGTGGTTTCTTCGCCCAACGAATTGATGGAAGCGAGGTTAAAGCCAAACCGCGATGCGCCGACAAAGAGCAGGCCTATACCTGTAAGGATTATCTTGCGTAATATGAGATTCGTTTCGCGGCTTGCAACAATCTATCTTCCGATTAAAAACATATAGCTTCGGGTTAAGAATAAATTGTTCGCCTCAATTAAGCTATGTTTTGGCGTAAACCGGTGCAGCAAAGGAACTCGAAAATAAGTGCCTTGAGAATCGTAGAGCTTCAACCCTGAGAAATTGAGTAAGGCGTTGATGTTTTGATGGGTGTAGGAACCAATATGCCCCTCGGTATCTTTACCATGACGCATATTGACCATCATTTCATTTAAGCAGTAGGGGTTCGGAACTGAAATAACCAGACGGCCTTCAGGCTTGAGAACCCGTTTAACTTCTTCAAGAAAATGGCTTGGGTTTTCTAGGTGCTCCATCACCTCTAAGGCAACGATGTAATCCTGGGTGCCGTCTTCAAAAGGAAGGCCGTCGTTTGCGTTGTGGATGATGTAGTCGTCTTTAGAGTAGCCAGGAATGGATTTGATGGCTTTCTCATTGATGTCTACGCCGATGTATTTTACATCTGTTCGCTGAACCAGATTGCGGATGATGGCAAACATGCAGCCGATTTCACAGATCGACATTCCGGGCTGGAGGTCCAACCACTTTAAAATTCGCTTGTAGCGGATCGATGCCTCTGGGTGACTTAAAACGTAGTCATTTCCGCGAACTTCGTAGAATTGTTCCTTACTGATCTTCATAGTGCTGGCACGTATATACGAATTGTCGGGATGTGCCTAGAGCGAAATATCGGCGATGGGTTTTTGTTTCCCTTGATAAAGCCTAATGAAATTAAACGCTTACCTCTGCCACTGAGGGCCGCTGTCTCCTGCTAATGTTTGGCTTGGGCCGGGTAATATCTCGCGGACATAGGCGTTGATTCCTTTTTCCTGACTCCAGTGTTTTGGGTAGCCAAGGGAAACCTCCTCAAACCGCACTCCGTCGCGCTCTTACCGATTGGCGGCGCACCACAAATCAATCAAGACGCAACACAGGGTATGGTCGGTATTGAATTTCTGAGCGAGTTTGGAATGTATCCGATGCTTGGGTACTTGGATCTGAGAATTGCCTTTGGAAACCTTTATGAACAGTTTTGTTTACGTGTTTCGTACGGGCCCGGGGAAGAATCGATTGGTGGATTCCTGGTAGGCTTTGTACCCAGGGCGCTTTTGAACCGAGAAGTATTCAGATGGAACAGCTCCGGTTTGGTAGACGAGAAAAACGTACATGCCTCGTGATAGATAAAGAAGACCTGCGCCGAGTATTACCCACACCGGCAGAGACTCTGTTTCTTGTAGAGCCGTCCATGACGGGATAGCTGCAATGATAAGACCATTCCATACCATCCATTCACCGAAGTAATTGGGGTGCCGGCTGTAGCGCCATAAGCCAACATTGCAGACCATGTTTCTTTGTCTCGACTTTTTCATATCCAGCAAGAATTGATTTTTCTGGAGGTCAGCGACCGTTTCAAAACCGAGGGCGGCGAATGAGACCCCAAGCCCGATAAGCTCCAAGGCAGAGAATGAGGTGCTCTGATTCGATGCGATGATAAAGGCTGGGAGCGCTGAGAATGAAATGTTGGCGATGCATTGTTTCAGAATTTCAATTTGTGTTTCGAGCGCGATATTCTTCACACCTTGCTCTTTCCAGATCATGTGGCGGTATGCATAGCGCGGAAATTCTCTATTCAAGAATCCCTTTTTGAGTAAGACAAGTGCGCCCAGTCCCATTCGGGAGCCAATGAGCAAATACATGACCCCAACGGCGATGCTACGCGCGGAGTAGCCCTCGGTCAGTGCGATAGACAGCGCGCCTATTAAAGCAAGGCCCCAGGGCCATGCAATATCCACATAGGATAGACGACCGGTTTTCCAGCCGGGGATACAGGCAACGAATAGGAACAAGGCCAATTGTACGCACGCGTTAATAAGCCCAATCGATTCAAAGGTTGTGCTTATCAAAATAATTGCGAAGGACGTGAGTCCTACCAGCACCATGCTCATGGCTAGATCCTCTAAGTTATTTTAAGTGTACCCTGGTTCTGAAATTGAGTGCACGAACGTGTTTATATCGTTTTGGCTTTCTAAACTCTACGTTTTTCAGGCTTGGCGACGAACACTGCGGACGAGTGATTTGAAATGGCGGTTTGCTTAAACCGGACCAGATGCATGCTTATGTGACCTCGGTCACACTCTGGAGGGGTCAAAAATCTGAGCCATGTGATGGAGATCACAGAGTTTCTTGAACTTTACGCCTGAAAAGTACGGAACGCCGAATTTGATCTAATAAAAAATCTCAAAAAGACAACAGATTCCGTGATGAGCCTCACACT
>JABJBS010000084.1 GCA_018668695.1 Deltaproteobacteria bacterium | reverse complement strand
TAGAAGTTTCTGTGGACTGCAACGGTGAGCAAACCCTGGTTCAGGGCTTTGTGAAAGTAAGCGGTACCAAAGTTGTGGAAGGGTATCTCACTGGCGATTCGCAGGTGCCGGTTGTTCCAGACAGTATGGCCCCAGCTGTGATTCAGCTCGAAGCACAGGTCATCGATTTTTCGGTCACGCAGACGAACTCTGAAAAATATCTTACCATCAATAAAGGGACTCTTAGCGGTAGCCTCACTCCAAGAACGATTATGGATAATGAAACAGGTGCATGTAAGCTGAGCACGCCTCATAGCATCTTTAGGGATGTACGACTCTTGGATGCCCTTACCACGGTTACGTCGAGCGGAAGCCAATTTGATGTAGCCGTCGAACAGGCCGACCTCTTTGCCGTAAACGGTCAATTTGAAGATTATGAAAACTACCTCGACGGCTCACTCATGGTTGATGGTGACTTGATTAGCTTCCCAATTACGGGTGAAGAGCCGAGCCTGGACCCTGAGTATGATGCAGATGTATTCCACGCTGCTTTTGATTGTGTTGAAAACTCGACTTATGTGGATACCGATGAAGCATGTTTTTTTGAAAAGACTTTGGCTCAAGGTGCAGCACGCCTTTTGGTAAAAACCTACGGCGTGATCACCAAAACGGTAGACTCTGACACCGACTGCGGTTTCGATAACAAGCTGGACCAAATTTGGGAGTTTGTAGATACAAGCCTCTTGGGACCCGCATTTACTGGAGATCCCGTTTCTGTGGATTGGGCGGTTGACCAGTGTGTCATCGGCGGAAACGAACGTGAAGTTGTTGCCGAGGATTGCTCGGGAAATGTTATTTCAATTGACGGCACAGCCAGTATTACCGGAAGTAAAAGCGTAACAGGTCAGCTCAACCTCTCCGGTACGCCTTTACACCCTTTGAATCGTCGAAGCGCCGAATTTGAATTTACGCGAATCGATCTCAATAATTTTGCTGCGATGGAACAAAAATCAGGTGCTGAGGAATCGGGCCCTTTCTTGATGTTTCATTCTGGCACACTCACTGGTTTAAGCCACCCTGTTACGGGTGAAGCCGCGGATAGTCCAGGGGCCTATTTTATTAAAACGCCTGTATCCGGTTTTGAGTCAGTTGCTGTCGATGCACATGTTACCTTGCATAATGACGGTAAGATTTTCCACTTGATACTGAATGGTTCAGACCTGGACGCTTTCAATGGTTCCTATGGGTTCCAAACCAACAGTTTGATGGGAGACCTTTGGGTCAATGGGACTCGGTATCGAATGGAAACCAATGGCGAAGAGATGGAACTGAACCCTGATTATGACCAGGATGCATTCGACGCGAGCTATGCCTGTAAAGAGAATCTCTTGGAGGTCGTGCCTGCCGCTCAGTAAGGCATTGATATTAGGTGCAGTATTAAAAGGTCTCAGGTTTTCACCTGGGCCTTTTTGTGTTTCTGGTTCCCTGAGACCATATTCATGCTAAAAAATCCCCAAACCCATGAAAATGTTGATATTATTAAAGTTCAAGATCGATAGGAAGATGTACCACAGATGTATCATCGGTAACCTTTGGGTGGCGGTGAATTGAGAAATTTGAGGTGGCCATGTTGGAAGATTCTCTCAAACAAATTTATGCAGATTTGGGAACAGCTCTACGGTGGGGCTGGGATGAAAGATTTTGTACAGCACTCATGGTCTTACAGGGCGAGGCAGCGACAGAACTGCTGGCAAAGGTCGAAGATGGTTTTGACAAGGTTTGGGACGAGTCGAGCATAGGCGATGCATCCGAAGAGATAAGGCATATGGTGACTTACCTCTCAGGCCTACGTGATGAGCAAAGATTGCATACCAAAATTTTAGATGATTCGACGATTCTATTTACTGCGATCTGGCCTTGGGTAGGTAAAAGTCATGTCTCATATCGCGTCGGGGTCTTCAGGGCCTATGCAACGCCTGATGTGGCCAAAGAAGCTCACACCACCTTAAAGACAATATTTACGACCTCTGAAACTGAGTCTTAATACCCAAAGAGTGTTCTGAAGTTATCACGTACTGCCTGTGCCATTTCCTCAACAGAGAGATCTCGCGCCTTGGCCATGGCCTCGATTCCTCGAGGTACATTGGCGGGCTCGTTACGCTCACCTGGATCTGGTCCCATATAGGGACAATCTGTTTCGGTGAGCAGTTGCTCAATGGGTAGCTCTTGGACAATGCGTTGAAACGACTCTGCTTTAACAACAACCGGCGGGATGGAGAGGTAATAACCTGCCGCCGCAATCTGCTTCGCTAATTTCAGTTTGCCGCCATAGCAGTGGAAATCTGCTTTCTTTACATTCATCTCTTGGAGAATTTCGAAGCAGCGTCTTTCAGCCTTACGACTGTGGATGATGATTGGCAAGTCGTGCTTTTGAGCCACTTCAACGAGTTTACAAAAGACTCTTTCCTGAGCGGCTGGATGGTCTTTGACCCAGTGTTGATCGATGCCAATTTCACCTATTGCAACCAGGCGAGATGCTTGGCTGTCGATGAATTCAATTTCAGCATCCACATCAAACACGGTCGGTGGTTCAAAAGGGTGATCCCAGCTTCCGCTCTCGTGAATCTGTGCGGCCATTGCATCAAGTGGGTAGATACCCAGTGCAGGGAGGAGATGGTCGTGTCGATCGCAAAGCTTGAGTACCTCTCGGTTAGATACGGGTTCTAGACCGTTCACAATAATGTACTCAAGCCCCTTCTCTTTGGCGCGTTGTGCGACTTCGTCTTCTTCACCCGTAAACTTGGGATGGATCAGGTGGGCATGAACATCGACATACATGATATAGATTCTACTCCTAAAGCTTCAGGTTGATTAACAGAAAATGCACCTTTGTCTACACATCCTTGCATAGAATCTTGGCTGGTTCGCCAGGATGTGGCAATTTGTAGCTTCAATAAGGGGACTTAGATGAAAGAAGTGTCCAGGTTGCGTATGGCGCACCTGCCCACACCCATTGAACCACTCGATGCGTTAAGCGAAGAGCTGGGAATCGACTTGTGGATTAAACGCGACGACCAGACCGGCCTAGCACTGGGCGGTAACAAAACAAGGAAACTGGAATACCTTGTTGCGGACGCCATCGCGCGCGAAGCCGATACTTTGATTACGGCCGGCGCTCCCCAGAGTAATCACTGCCGACAAACCGCCGCGGCAGCTGCTCGTCATGATCTAAAGGTTACTTTGGTACTTGGGGGAGCTGGCCACCGCGAGAATACGGGCAATCTCTTTCTATCACGTTTGCTGGGTGCGGATATCGAGTGGACCCTTGACGGGCAGGACCGTGATTCAAAGATGGCGGAGGTTTCACGCACACTTTCCGATAGTGGGAGAAATCCCTATGTCATTCCTATCGGGGGAAGCAACGGAATCGGGGCGAGGGCCTATCGCGAAGCATTTATTGAACTTACTCAGCAGCTCCGGGATGTGAACCTTTCACCTTTTAATAGAATCGTTTTAGCCTCAAGCTCTGGAGGTACCCAAGCTGGGCTTGCTTACGCCGCAGCCAAATCAAAATCTAAAACTGAGATACTCGGGATTTCGGTAGACGAGACTGAAGCTTCTCTACAAAAAATCGTCGCAGATTTGACCCGTGCTTGCGGTCAAGAGTTACAAAGTCAGTTCAAACTAGAACCTGAAGATATCTGCGTCGTCGATGATTACTCGAAGGCTGGTTATGCCGTTATGACCGAGCGTGAGCGCGAGGCCATCGAAATGTTTGCCCGTAAAGAAGCGATCTTACTTGATCCTGTTTATACGGGGCGGGCTGCCGCCGGGCTTATTGATATGTGCCGAACTGGCCGAATTTCGCAAGGCGAGCGAATTTTGTTTTGGCATACCGGCGGTGCACCGGCATTATTTCCATACGCCACTGAATTATCGAGCTGATTGAGCAATTCTCCTTTTCCTAAGCATCAACTTGTGTTCAATGGTTTTAAAGTCAGCGCTCAGCCTATAGCTGACGGGGAGTCTCTCTATGAAAAACATTATCTTTATAAGCCTTACTTTTCTTGGCATGTGCCTTGCCAGTGGTTGTGCACAAGATTCCCTTGGACGTTGGTGCACGTTTGATGACAGCAGTTTCGATATTGAAGAAGTGTCGGTTCTTGAAGACGCTATGGGTGAAGTGAATGTTCACGATGCGATTGTTATTGATTATGATACTTCATCTTTGGCAGAGACCGCCACATGGCGAGTGGGATCCGTCGATGCTTTGATTATGGTTCCTCAAAGTCAATTTGACGCGTACCCCGATAGCATCACATTGGCTGTGGAGGTTTTCGATGCTGCAGATCCTCAGTCGGCAACGCCTTGGGTGGTTGAGCAGGTATTGAATAAGAACGACCTAAATTGGGACGATGTAACTTTAACCAGCCCAGATCTTCAAACGGAATTATCACAGAAGCAAGCTTGGTGGTCATTTGATTTTACGGATGTCATTCCAGAGACGGGAATGACAAGCACAACTTATGTTGTGGGACTTTATTGGAAAGCAGGCAATTTGCCATCTGTGGGTTACTCAAACTTCAATCGACCATGTGACCGAAACTGGACGGATTACAGTGACGGACTTGGTTGGATTCTCAATTCGGAACGGTTTACGGGGCTGGGTAATCCGCTGCCAAACTCTTGTAATTGGCCTATGCTTCGCGTGAATGTAGAAGTTCGCGAGGAACGCTCCAATTGCCCATAGCTCGGTAAGATGGCCATTAAGTGGAAGTGTTATGAGATTTGTTTACTTAGTGATTCTCGTCTTTTTAGGAGCGTGCACGCCTGGCAATAGTGGTGAGAATCTCTCGCAAACTAATATGCCTCAAAGCTTTACTCCCGAGGTTGCCGATTCTCCCTTGCCTGGGCTGAAGAGTTCGACCTCGATCCCAAGCGCTTATCTGCAAGCCTACAAATCGGCGGGCAAAGATTACGTTCCCCGCACCCACCACCTGAACGATGATGGTAGTGCGAAGTACATCAATCGATTAATCTTCCAAGAAAGTCCCTATCTACGTCAACATGCTCACAACCCAGTGAACTGGCATCCATGGGGGCCCGAGGCATTTGCACGAGCCGAGGCAGAGGGAAAACTTATCTTTTTAAGCGTTGGATATTCTACGTGTCATTGGTGCCATGTGATGGAGCGTGAATCCTTCGAAGATAAGGAAATCGCCGGTTACATCAATGCCAACTACATTCCCATTAAGGTCGACCGCGAAGAGCGGCCCGATGTGGATAAAATTTACATGAGCGCAGTGCAGATGCTGGTTGGCCGGGGTGGTTGGCCCATGACGGTATTCATGACCTTTGATAAATTACCGGTCTTCGGTGGTACTTACTTTCCGCCGCGGGATGGCGTGAGGGGTACACGGCGAGGTTTCTTGTCTATTCTTAAAGAGTACCGTGAAAGGTATCTGAGTCATCCAAATGAACTGGTTCTGGAGGCTCAGGATATTGCGACGCGTGTTGTTCAAAACTCAAAGCCCCGTCCTGGCGTTGGCGTACCCAATGCCGGGGCTATCGTGCGGACCGCGAACACTCTTGTATCAAGCTTTGATTCGGTTCACGGGGGGTTTGGCCGTGCGCCGAAGTTCCCGCGAAGCCACAACCTAGAATTCCTCGCAAGATACTACCGGCGCAGTAACGATAGGTCGGCGCTTAAGGCTTATGTGACGACTCTGAGTAAAATGGCTGCAGGCGGGATGTACGACCAGGTTGGGGGTGGCTTTCATCGTTACTCCGTAGATGCGAAATGGCTTGTCCCACATTTTGAAAAAATGCTTTACGACAACGCGCAATTGGTCGTTGCCTACCTGGAAGGGTTTCAGCTCACCGGGCGGGGAGACTTCTCCAGAGTGGCAACAGAGACCTTGGATTATGTCGCTCGAGAAATGACTTTTTCAGGTGGCGGATTCTATTCTGCAACAGATGCTGATAGCCCTGCACTGAATGGGCACGACGAAGAAGGACTCTTCTTCACCTGGACGCCCCAGGAAATTGACAATGTCCTAAAAGATAAAACGCAGTCGCTCTTGGTGAAAAACTATTATGGGGTCACAGCACGCGGCAATTTTGAAGGCCGGTCGATTCTCAATGTAACGCAGCCTCTAGACCATATCGCCAGGGCTCTGGACTTAAGCCTCAATGAAGCGATGGACTTAGTCGATGATGCAAAGACGAAGCTTTACGATGTGAGGCTTACGAGAAAGCCGCCGATTTTAGACGATAAGATTATCGCAAGCTGGAACGGGTTGATGATTTCTGCTTTCGCTAAAGGCGCAGCAGTTCTGGGGCGTGATGATTACTTACGCAGTGCTCAAAAGGCCGCTGAATTCGCAATGGAGAAACTGTGGGACGGTCAACGACTTGGGCGAGCCTGGCGCATGGGTAAGGTTCGTTATGATGGTTATCTTGATGATTATGCTTTCATGATCGCGGGTCTTCTCGACTTATATGAAGTTTCTCAAAATGAGAAATGGCTTGGTGCGGCCGTGGAACTCCAGGCTGTCTTGGATAGAGATTTTAAAGACAGCGCAGGCGGTTACTTTTTTGTTGCTGAGAGTAAGGACAACCTGTTGGCCCGTGATAAGCCGGCCTACGATGGCGCGATTCCCGCAGGGAATTCAGTGGAGGTTCTGAATCTACTTAGGCTGTCGTTGCTAACTGGACTCTCTGAATATGATACCCAGGCCAGAAGAGCCATTTCATCCTTTGGGCAAACCCTGGTTCGAGGTGGACGTTCGATGCCTAAGATGCTTGCGGCATTAGATTTTCTGCTCGACGAGGCTTTGCAAATTATTGTGGTGAGACCTGATTCAGCGCCGGATAAGGGTGTGCTTAGCCACGTCATTCAAGAACGCTTTCTGCCGAACCGTGTGCTGCTCTACGCGAAGGATTCCGAAATTGCTGAGCTTAGTCGAAAAGTAGAGTTGGTTGCAGGTAAGAAAAGTGTTGGTGGTAAGCCGACCGCCTATGTTTGCCGCGGAACAACTTGTTCGCTGCCTTTAAACACTGCATCTGGCTTAAAGAAGGAACTTGATAAGGTAACGCTTTACGAACTCTAAAGAGCCATCGCGCGTTGGTATCCGTCACGCTCTTTCATGCGCACAATAAATTCCAAAGCTGCAGGCGAGTCCAATGGGAATCTGACCATCTGTGCCCACATGAAAGTCTGCGCAACGAGAATATCAGCGCCGGAGAACTCACCGCCCACCATATAGTCATGTGTGTCCAAATGACCTTCAATCACTTTGAGTGCGTGCTTAAATTCAAACTTCGCAGACTCGATGTTGGCAGCTATTCTTCTTTTCTCGGGATAGATAAAAGTATGCTTCGCGTTGAGCCACAGTGGCTGCTCAAGCTCGCTCATGACGTAATAGCACCACTGGTCGTAGAGACCGCGTTCTCGAGTATTGGTTTTCGGGATTAGGTTTTTCTCGGGGAATTTATCTGCCAAGTAGGTGTTGATGGCAGCCGATTCAAAGAGAATAAAGTCTTCATCTTGGAGAGCGGGAACCTTACCGGTAGGGATAATCGAGAGATAATCGGGAGCTCTACCCTCTCCCTTATGAACATTGACTTCTTTGATGCGGTAGTCGATTTGGAGTTCTTCGAGCATCCAAAAGCAACGAAAAGCTCGTGTGTTCTTGCTTCCATAAAGTGTAATCGTCATGAATTGAATCCTTTACGAATAGGTCCTACCAGCGAGCATCGATCGACTGATGTGCCTGGGTTACTTTTTCTGCAAACTTCGAAGAAAATGTGACGGTGTCTTCAAAATGGTCACCTTGATAACTGTCTAACACGGTAACGTTGTGGTGAATATCGGGACCAGGCAAAACGTAGCTAAAGTAGGAATCGGTCATGCTTACCGTCACTTTGTAGCGAGCTTCTGAGAACTCCATATATGGAACGAAGGAATCGTCCGAGGAGAGCAAATAGGGCGTTGCATGAAGGGTGAGACAGTCACATTCTCCGATAACCTTTTGATTGCTACATTCTTCAAAGCTTACGTTGTTGCACGCTGCGGTGTGTTGCACAAAATAAACTGCGTCGGGACCGCGCGCCGTGACATCCGTAGACTCGAGAACGAACTGTGGGTCATTTGTTGGCAAGCCCCAAGCTATTTCAGGGGTAACTTCACCGGGTGCGGTTAAGAATTCTAACGGCCCGATACGGGCTCTGAATGCACGTGCCTGCGAACAACCGATGGGTGCTTCCTCTATGGACTCTTGGCAGAGTGCTGAGTCATTCACCAAATCACTAAATCCCAATTCGAGAATATCGAGGGTGAATATCAGGTTGTAAATCGGGTTATCTATGGGGACGTACATCCATTCAGAATCGATATCGAGATACATGTCTTGAATCGTTTCAGCCGTTTCAAGGCTCCGGATGGCCGCCTTGGCGACATGCCAACCGTGAGATTGGATTACCTCGGTGGTGCTGGCCGAAGCCCATTGTGGTATGGGTTGTCCATTTTCATCAATTCTTTGAGCACCCGGTTCTTTTTCAAAACAATCAAAAGGATTCTCAGAATTGCTGATGTCTGTTTCGGTACAAAGTTCAAATTGCTCAAGGCCTTGCTCGTTGATGAGGGGGAGGTCCATGAACAAAGCAGATTGCATGCCGCCTAATGCTTCTGGTAGATGAATCGCCATGCCGCCATAATGCTCTTCGAGGGCGATTCGCGTGACCCCAACCCAATCTGCAGAAATTGCGTTATCGTTACCACCGCCAACCTCGGGGTGCCCTGACCAGTTGGTGAGAGTGAGAATGGTAGAGCCGGTTTCGAGGTGATTTGCTTGAAGCGTGAGTAGTCTATCAGAGACGATACGAGGGTCTCGGATATCGTTTAGCATTCCTTTTGCATCGGCATTTGGGTGGAAGCCTCCGTGCTTTGTTCCGGTTAAAAACAGGCTTTGCTCTGCCATGGATGTAGCGGCCACTGAGAGTTGGCTTGGTAGCATATTAGCAGCTGCCTCGCGCACTGCTTGTTCGATGGATTCGGTAATGCGTTCCATATACACGGGGTCGCGACCTGAAATTTCGTTGATTGGGTCTCCCCAAAGGCCAATTGTATCGGGAGCTTGATGGTTGTGGGTGGCTGTTACAATAAGCCGATCTGCAGCGAAGCCTTCGGCGATAAATTGTTCTTCCACCTGCCAAAATCGCTTACCTTCCAATCCAACCACGTCTACGGTAACCCATGCGAAGTAACGCGTTGGTTCGGTGTTGGCGGCGTTGTGGGAAATAATAAAGGCCCTCGTTGAGATAGGGGCCGAGACTGTTTGTGCTGGATGCAGAGGCTCAAAGCCGCCTTTAAAAATAGCATCGAAGTACCCGTTGCCGTTTACATCATCGAAGGGCTCTGCGCAGCGGTCACCGGCAGGGTCATCAAAACAGCCGTCAAAATCATTATTGCCGTTAACATCTGTATAGGTCTCAATAATTTCAGGTGTGATATCGACGACGGCGGTACCTACGTAGGTGATATCATCCGCGAGTAAAGTCATCCCGAGAGGCGCGGGTATAGGTGGTGGAGGATCGCTTTCGTCGCTTGAGTCGCTCTCATCACTCGGGTCGCTTGAGTCGGTGGGGTCACTTGTATCCGTGGTCGCATTTGTGGGGTCTGACGCCTCTGTGGTCTCGGGCTCGTCGTCTCCTGAGCACCCGGTTATGCCACCAAGGCTTAGGCAGATTGTTGTCATGAGTAAAAATAAGAGTTTTTTATTAAGCATAGCAGGCAACTTTCATAGAGTTGCTACCATACGGTGACTTGCTGCTGAGTCCAAGACTCTAGCGAATGTATTCCCGGACTTGTCTGATCGCCGCGAGCGATAGAAGCATGGCAATGAAGAAAATACCTTGAGCGGGGTTCTGGCTGTTGCAGCCAGAGGTTTGCTCGGTCTCGATCGTGCATGAGTAGTCAGCTGGGCTTATGACGCTAAGTTGGCGTGATTGAGTCCCTACGGCATCTGTCGCATGAATGACGATTGTAAAATCCTGATCAATTTGAGGAAGTGCAATATCCAACGCAGAGGTCACCTCGGTAACTCCCGTGTATCCCATATCGATTGCTAAACTGACCTCGTCGCCGTCGGGATCTTGGGGGAGCAGTGTCATGACAAGCGCACAGGCAGCATTGCGGGTGATACGAGTTCGAACGCTTGGTGGTTCGTTATGATTCGTGACTTCGCCGTATAGGCTGGCTGCTCCTCGGATTTTTCCGTAGCCATAGGCCTCGTTGGGGACCTCGCCGGTTGCCTCATCCATCAGCGCTTGGTTCGTCATCGCTGCTTCAATCTCTAAGTGCGTGGTGAACGAGCCTGAGCCGAGCATCAGCGCGGCGATACCAGCCACGTGCGGTGTGGCTCCGCTGGTGCCACCAAATCGGCTGTAAGCACCGTAAAAACTTGGGTCGTTATCCAAAGATGCGCAAACGATGGGATCATCGGGGCTTGAGATATCGATGACTTGTTCTCCATCAATACGAGGTCCCATACCCGACCAGGCACGGCGGTAGCCTACGGCTCCTCCCCAGTCGCCTTGATCAACCACGCCTCCATGGGCGGCCACAGCGATCACGGTATCCGCGGTGGATGGAGAAAGCGCGCTTCCGTTGTCTGATACATGGGTTAGCCAAGAGACACCTTGCCCCCACCCACTTCTGTCGTCGAGAAGGACGCCGCGTAATTTTTCGATGAAAGGTGAGCCAGTGACTTCAATATTCCATTCGCGTTCAGTAAGCTCTCCACCCTGCACGCGGCTGGCGTAGAGCTGGACCATGGCCGTTCCCCGTTCAGAGCGGTCATGCCAGCTTTGAAATTTCATGTCTCCGATGACGAACTCTGAGTAAGGTGCTGTGAAGGTTTGGAGTGTACGGTCTTCGTCGCGTATGCCGAGCTCAATATCGGACTGTTCCCCGCGCCACGTAAAAGTAACGTTGAACATGGAGTACTGATGCCAGTCTAAGTTATCAGTGCTCAGCGTCATGATCTGAGGCGTCTGCGAGATGTTACCAATATTTAGGATATGGGCGGCATTGGCTAAGTTACCGGCAGGAGCCACTTGTACTTGGTTTGATTGCGCAGAGCTTGTGACAGCTGCTTCAATATTCGTCGAGCCATCTTGAAAGTTTTGCCAGTCATTCCATTCGTGAAAAACGACATCTGCTCCAAGCTCTTGGCTCATTGCAATGGCGGCTACCTTATCTTGGTCACTCAACAAAACAAGATCGGCAGCCGGAGCAATACCGGTGTGCCTTCTTAAGCCAGGCCAACCGGATACGGCAATGCCCGCTGCTCCCGTGCCATGAGACATGAAGTTCCAATCGATGTTTTCTTGGATATAATCTCTCGGATACCTAGAAAGATTGTCGCCTCGTTTATAGAGAGTTGTCCCATCATAAAGCGCGGCTACTTTAGAAGAACCGAGCCTAACTAGTTTTTCTCCTCCAGAGATGACACCGTCTCGATTGATGTCGTCACCAATGAATATAGGTTCTCCGAACGCGGGGGTTTCGTCGGTGACAGTGGAGCCGGCGTAGTTTCTTTTACCGTCTTTATTTTCGTCGATGTAGAGCCAGTCTAAATCAGGTTGGTAGCCATCTTCTAAGCCCGACTCAAAAAGAGACAAGGTACTTTCGAAGATATTATCGCCATCGAGGTCTACAGTGTCTCCGGCGCCGATGATGCCATTGCCATCACTGTCCTTAACGGCAACGTAGCCACCATCTGGTCTGAAATAATCAGGATGAAAGATATCCCACGCGCTTTCTAAGTCGGCGATGGTGATGCCTTCGCCCATTGTTCCTACGTGGCCACTGGTTGGGGACCAGATTTGAGTGGCTTGAATTTGCCGAGAGGTATCGTAGAGCGGCGGTGAATACATGGTGGGGATGGCGCTCTCAACACGAACCACGCCCGGTACACTTACAAGTTTTTGAAGGTGTATTTTGGGGATTGTGATGGAGACAACATGACCGACAACCACCGGCCGCCCCGATGGTAGTTGTTTAACTTTGGCACCGACATTGCGTAGTGAATTGAGATTTTTTTCATGAACGGATTTATCAAAGCGCACCGTGAGGTTCATGGGATCTTGATGTAAATGGCTCAACTGCGCGGGTGGGTTGAGAAGAATCGGGGCGATAATAGGTGCTTGGGGAGAAGCTAGCGTAGACCAAGCTACAACAAGCAAAGCAACACTCTGGTACATCGTTTAACCTGCCTTATTTTCCTGACCAGCTTAGCCGGCCGCGGTTTTCCCCATGGGCGATGGGAACGACAGATTCTAATGAGCAAGTTTGAGTTTGGGAAGCCGAAAGGCATCGCTGATTAAAAAGTCGACCGACAGAGACGTATTGCGTTTGTCCTGATAAATGCATACTTAATGTGACGTGTGCTTGTTGAGGGGGTGGAAATGACTGAGAGAGTGAATAAACTTCGCCGTATTGTGAATAATCTTAATAGGTTACCGCAAGGTCTGCGGATACGAGGGCTTACGTTTGCGGTTGGCAGTGCGGTTAAATTCGCAGGCACTGCTAAAGTTGAGATCCTTGAGATGACTCAGACTCGATTGCACGCTCGGATTCGCAATCGCAAAATAGTTCAAAATCATATTGGTTCTCTCCACGCAGCGGCAATGGCGCTGCTTGCGGAATCTGTGACAGGCCTAGTCGTGGGGATGAACGTGCCCGATAATCGGACACCCGTCATAAAGCTGATGAAGATTGATTATGTTCGCCGAGCCAAGGGAGACCTCGAAGCTGTTGCAACAATAACTGAGGATGACGTTGCGCGAATTCGGTCGAGTGAAAAAGGATATATTACGGTTCCCGTGAAAGTTACGGATGCCGATGGGCATGAACCGATTCAGTGTGAAATGATTTGGGCCTGGACTCCAAAGCGCTCAAGGCAACGGAGCTGAGTTTTAATAGCCCACACGTTTGGAAATAATTTCCTTCATCACCTCTGTGGTTCCGCCGCCGATGGGCAGGATGCGGACGTCACGGCTTAGACGTTCGACGATAGATTCCCGCATATAGCCCATACCACCAAGAATTTGCACTGCGTCGTAGCAAACCTCCTGAGCGATTTGGGCGCAGAAATTTTTACACATAGAAACTTCTGCGATGACTTCCTCACCGGCCTCCATACGATTGGCCACTTGGTAGAGTAGGGTTTTGGCTGTGAGAACTTTCGTTCCCATATCGGCGAGCTTGTGCCGAGTGACTTGAAAGCCAGTAAGTTTTTTACCGAACGCTTTTCTTTCTTTGGCATATGCTATTGCCTCTTCGTAGGCGATTTCAGCCGAGAGAGCGCCATAGGCGGCCAGTGCAAGACGCTCCATCTGAAAGTTTTGCATCAGTAAAATAAAGGCAGCACCCTCAGACCCTACGAGATGCGATTTCGGCACGCGCACTTCATCAAAAGCCAGTTCCGCGGTATCACTGGCGCGCCATCCCGTTTTTTTAAGTGAACGTGAAACGATGACACCAGGCATATTTTTTTCGATGACGAGAAAGCTAACACCCTGATGCGGATCGTCTCCGGTACGAACAAGTGTCGTTAAAATATCTGCCTTCACACCTGAGGTGATAAATATTTTGTTGCCCGTAACGATATAGTCATCGCCGTCTTTCACTGCACGGGTGGTGATGCCGGCCACGTCGGATCCCGCTCCGGGCTCTGTTACTGCGAGGGCTGCGACCTTATCGCCGGCCAGTGTTGGTTTAACGAATCGTTCGATGAGTTGAGGGTTGCCTGCATTGATAAGTGGAGGCATTGCGATTCCTGCACTGAAGAGTCCTACTGCAACGCCGGTCGAGCCGCCGCGTAGTAAACCTTCAATCGCCATAATTTGAGCCATGGGACCGCCGCCGGCTCCTCCCGCATGTTCTGGGAAGCCAATTCCCATAATGCCAGCATCGCCTGCTTTTTTATAAAGTTCACGGGGGAAGTCTTCGGCTTCTTCCCAGGCGTGGGCGTGCGGTGCAATCTCTCTATCCGCAAATTTGCGAGCCGTTGCGCGAATCATACGGTCTTCTTCAGAGACAAGATTATCAAAAAATTTCATATAAGAATGCTGCATGACCCCGATGCGTGGGTCAATGGATGGGCCAAGTTTTGTGGAGATGGCTTTATTCTGTGAGGGCGAAATGAATGGGCGCTAGAAGCCGGCCAATTCGCAAGAAGGCTGACCGTCATAGGACATTTTACAGAAAAATTGCTCGGTGGTACTGAAGTCTGTGCAGGTTTCAACTTCGTAACAAAGTAGGTCTTCTCTAGGATAGAGAATCGCGGCACTCCCGCCTTGGTAGGGCGTGTCGTAACCACATACTGGTCCAAAACTCATATCGCAGCATTTATCGCAATAACCGCAATCGGTAATCGGAGCTCCGCCGCTTCCGGAGTCTCCATCACATGTGGTTGTGCCCGTACAGGTAAATTGCCCGCAGAAGTTTTCAATGGGTCCTTCGTCGGAGCATGCGGCAAAGTTTGTGGCTAAGTCAGCTACGCAAACGCTTTCGAATTGGGTGCTATCACAGGTTTCAAACTCCCAGCACAAAAGTCCCCAACCGGTGACATCTTTGCATTCTATAAGCATGTCGGAAAAACCACTGTGGTCGCAGTAAGACTCACCTAGGGTGTCACAGGGTGAGCAAGCTATGCAGTCAGGATCTACAAACTCTAAACCTGGTTCACATGTACCATCGTAATCTGTGGGTAAGGGGGCGCAGTTTGATTCTCCGTCTAATCCATTTTTGCAATAGCTGTTTTCGTCGCAGAAGGTAGAGGTGTCCCAGCAGCCGCCCGCGCAGACAAAGACCTCACTGTAATACGTTAGGGGAGACTCGGGGTGACAGCGTTCCACGCCTGCAGCGCAGGGAGGACAGCACTCAACGGCGAGGTCATCAAAGCAAAGAGGGCCAAAGGTGGTGCAGTCGATGGACGCACAGTTATCAGCCTCGCTGGGTTCCGTGTCGTCGGGATCAGAAAGCTCAATCCAGGGCGGCTCATCGTCGGTGGGTTCGACGGCACTTGGATCAGATGGGTCGGTCGTATCGGTTTGGTCGACTGGTTCGGTCGGATCTCCATTCCATGCGGGATCAAGCTCTACCTGGTAGCTATCGCAACCAAATAGGAAGAGAGCAGAGAATACCAGAACCAGGACGTTCATCATGCTTAAGTCTAGATTGTTTTCGCGTAATATTGAAGCTGAAGTGTTCATCTTTTCTGAGATGAAGACTTTAATGCTTGGGTAGGTTGTTGAAAAGGTCGCGTGCTTCGGGCGAACGCTCGCTCTCACTGAACTTCGTTAGAAAGTTTTGTAGACAGCTTTTGGCTTCGGTCCATTGGCTATTCTTGATGTAGAGAGCACAGAGTTCAAAGAGGCTTTCCTCGGCGACGATGTCGAGTTTATCTTCAGATACTAACCCTTCAAGAATCGATCGAGCTTTATTTTGATGACCCAAGTGACGCGCTTCCAAGCGAGCAAGTTCAAGTTGAGCCATCCGGCCAGTCATGGATTGTTTTTCAGTTGAGAGCACTCTGAGCAGAGTTGCCGCACGTCCGTAATCTCCTACAGCCCGGTGAATGGTTGCCAACAAGTAGCGTGCTTCGTCACGCTCCCGAGGGTTTAAGCTTGAGAGTTCGTCACCCGAGAGAAGCGATTCAAGTGCTTCAATAGCCAAGCTATGCTTTTGGTCCCGCCAGAGGGTACGAGCACTTTGGAGAAGCTCCATGGCCGATGCTTTGGCTGCTTTCGGCTTAGGTTTCTTGGCAGGGGCAGATTTCTTAGAGGCGGCCTTGGCTGCGGGTCGAGCTTGCTTTTGAGTGGGGGAGTACTCAGGGGCTTGTTCGGATTCCGCATCCAGGGCCGGGGAGGGTAAAAGTCCGGCTTGCGGGCTTTCGAGGGTAGGGCTTTTTACGGGTG
>JABJBS010000083.1 GCA_018668695.1 Deltaproteobacteria bacterium | reverse complement strand
CCGAAGGGCTCTGCGGCGTTTTACTTTCTCCTTGGCTTGGAGCCACTTCGAGTATCGAAAATTCGGTTCGCAAATGGGCGAGCCACTTTCCTCTCGTGGAAAGAGTGGCTGTAGACTATGGCGAGCACACGACGTTAAGACTCGACTCTCCACGGGCGCTACGCAGCGTCCTCAAGACTCTTGAAAAAGCTAAGCCCGATATCGACGCGATCTGTCGTCAAATCGAAATGGGCAATACTCCAAAAGGTCGACTTTACGTGATCCATGGAGCGCACGACCCCTTTGTCGACCCCGAGAAAAGCGTTTGGCTTACGAGTCATGTTGCCCAGCGCGCTACATTGCGGATGGTCGATGCGCGTTACGCGAAAACGCAGAGCGCTCCTTTCATGAGAGAGTACGTACTCGATGGACTGAATGCCTTGGTTGCTCAGACGATTAGATTTAGCGATACGAGTTCATAATGAGTTTTGAGCAAGAAGAGGCAGGGGTGATGAAGCGGCTGTGGATTCACGCCGGTCGCCATAAAAAACGCTTTGGTTGGGGCATTCTCATGCTTCTCCTCACCAACCTGGTCGCTCAGTGCATGCCCCAATTGATGCGCCTGATCATCGACGGTCTGGAAACAGGGGAAAACGTTGATTATCTTCAGCAGCTCGCTTGGCTCATGGTGGGTCTTGCTCTGGCGGGCGCAGTGTTTCGCACACTGAGCCGCGTTGCTATTTTCTTTTCCGCTCGCGATGTTGAGATGGCTTTTCGCAACGAGTTTTTTGAGCATCTCACAAGCCAAGATGCAGGTTTTTATCAAAAGCACCCAACGGGCGATTTGATGAGCCGGGCAACCAACGACCTGGGCCAGTTACGTCTTTTATTGGGACCAGGGTTACTCAATGTTGTGAATACAACCATTGGTTACAGTGTGGCTATCCCTTTGATGTGGATGATTTCACCTAAGATAACGATGGTCATCCTCACGGTTTACCCGCCGGCTCTGCTCTTGATGCGGTACCTTGGGAAACTATTGTATACCCGTAATAGAGAACAGCAGGAACGCATGGGCGATTTGTCGGCCTTTGTGCAGGAAAATCTCGCTGGCGCACACGTCGTTCGTTCGTTCGGTCTTGAGACCGTACGTGAAGAAAAGTTCTCCAAGCTTAATGATGCCAATTACTCAGCGGCGGTTCGCTTGGCTTGGGTACGCAGCGGTATGTTTCGCATGGTCATGACTCTATCGAGTCTAACCGTCTTATTGGGCGTGTTCACGGGTGCGAGCTTGGTGGTAGAAGAAGAGCTGTCTTTAGGAGACGTGGTCGCGATTATTGAATACATGGCGCTGCTTACTTGGCCAACACTCGCCCTTGGCTGGGTGCTCTCGATTTGGAAGCGCGGCGCCGCAGCTATGAGCCGGCTGAATGAAATCTTAGATTATGAGCCCGATATTCGTTCCGGCCCAATTAAGGTTGAGAGCCTTGAGCCTTCGCTGCGAGTCAAGGACCTAAGTTTCAGCTATGACGCGACCTCGGTTCTTGAACAGGTGGACGTTGATTTAAAACCGGGTCAAACACTGGGCGTTGTAGGCCCGATTGGCAGTGGAAAGAGCACGTTCGTTAAATCGTTGATGCGCCTTCTGGACATCCCCCCGGAAACAGTTTTTGTCGGTGGAACCGATATCACTGAACTTACGCTTGCCTCGCTTCGTCGCCAGTTTGGCTACGTCTCACAAGAGAACATATTGTTTTCGAGAAGTTTGGCTGAAAACGTTGCCTTTGGTCGCCCGGAGGCAAGTACTGAGGATGTGACCAATGCTCTTTTGCGTGCAAGCCTCGACCACCGAGATCCTAGCATACCCAATGGACTTGAAACCATTGTGGGAGAGCGTGGCATTACGCTTTCTGGTGGACAAAAACAGCGTACGGCGATTGCCAGGGCACTGCTTTTGGACCCTCCTATTCTGATTCTTGATGATTCTCTCTCGAGCGTCGATAGCGATACGGAGGAAGCCATTTTGGAACAAATTCGAAAGCTACGAAAAGATAAGACAACGATTATCGTAGCTCACCGTATGACAGCCGTAGCCCATGCTGATGAAATTGTGGTGCTCGATGATGGCGCAATCACCGAGCGAGGAACCCATAAATCTTTGATGGAGACCGATGGACTCTATGCGGGCATGGTGAAGCGTCAAGAATTGGAGGCTGGACTGCAATGAGTGATGAACGCCTCAAAAAAGACAGCCACCTCATACGGCGTCTATTTTATTACCTAGGTCAGCATAAGGCCTTATTCATGACAGCCCTCTTGCTCTACCCGGTGAGCGCTCTGGCGATTGTTTTACCGCCTTATCTTGTTCAGCAAATTCTCGATGTGGCGATCCCCAATGCAGACATGGATTTGCTCTACGCGTTGTCGGGCGGCTACTTGTTGGCGCTCGTTGTAGATTACGTTTCAGGCCTCTCGTCGCAGTTTGCGATGAGTGTTTTAGGTCAGCGGTCGATGCGAAGCTTGCGCAATGATTTGTTCTCACACATGCAAAAGCTTCCGCAGTCTTATTTTGACGTGAACCCCATTGGCCGAACATTAACTCGCCTCACAAACGATGTGGAATCACTGGCAGAGATCTTTGCAACGGGTGCAGTGACCATCATCTCCGATTTGATAACCATCATCGCGATTGTGTCGGCGATGCTTTACCTTGATCCGGGTATGACACTCTACGCATTCGTGGTGGTGCCGCCTTTAATTCTCGCCACTGTGGTGGTTCAACGATTTGCTCGAGAGGCTTTCCGAGCGGTTCGTAAGCACCTCTCCCGAATTAACACATTTCTTTCGGAGCATTTGCCTGGGATGACCGTGGTTCAAGCTTTTGCACAAGAAGCGCGAACGATTGGCGCCTTTGGAGAACTAAACGTCGCTTACCGTAACGCCAACCACAAAGCGATTCGATTGGATGCGTCACTCTTTTCTATCGTTGAGGCGATGGGCACCGTTGCGGTTGCGGTTCTCGTTTTCAACGGCGCCGAAGACTTGGCGGCCGGAACTGTTCAAGCGGGTGTCCTGGTGGCATTCATTCAATACATTCGACGATTTTTCATTCCGATTCGGGACCTTTCGGCGAAGTACACGATTTTGCAATCTGCTTTCGCGGGCGCTGAACGCGTCTTTAAGCTCTTAGAAGAGCCTATTACTCTAAGCAGCGCCGACAACGCACAAAGCGTCAAGCCGATGCGACAAGGTCTTGAGTTTAAGGGCGTAGACTTTGCTTATAAAGAGGGTAAGGCTGGCCCCGATTGGGTGCTTCAAGACATCGACTTGAAGATTCAGCCTGGAGAGAAAGTTGCGCTGGTTGGCCCTACAGGTTCTGGTAAGACTACGATTTTAAAGCTTCTCAACCGGCTCTACGATGTGCAAAAAGGCAGCATCACTTATGATGGGGTCGACCTTAAAGAGTTGAACTTAGAACAGCTCCGGCGGCGCTTCGCGGTGGTTCTTCAGGATGTTTACCTCTTTTCTGGAAGTATTCGAGACAACTTAAAGCTCGCCGCGGATGTGCCTGAAGATAAGATTCAAGAGGCGGCAAAAATTGTTCAAGCCGCGGACTTTATTGGAAAGCTTCCTGAGGGCTACGACACCGAGGTTAAAGAGTTGGGGGCGAATTTTTCGGCCGGTGAAAGACAACTTCTCGCCTTTGCCAGAGCTTTGGTTTTAGACCCAGATATCCTTGTCTTGGATGAAGCCACGAGCAACGTGGATTCCGAAACAGAGGCACGTTTGCAGCATGCTCTCGATGTGCTCTTAGAAGGACGCACTGCGCTCATCGTAGCCCACCGTTTATCCACGATTCGCAAGGTGGATAGGATTGTGGTGCTGCAACACGGGAAGATTGTTCAGCAGGGAAGCCACGATGAATTGATTAAGGTTGAAGGGTTGTACCAACAGCTAGCAGCTTTTCAATTTGGTCAGCTGGCACTTGCGTAAAAAATTAGCCGCCGCCCCAGCCAATCCAAGTATCACCGTCTGAAGTCTTTTCTTGCTTGAAAATCGGCACATCTACTTTGATTTGCTCAATGGCTTCACGTGCTGCATCAAAGGCAGGGGCCCGGTGGGCGCTGGCGGCTGCAATCAAAACCGAAACATCGCCAATACCAAGGTCGCCATAACGGTGGGCGATAAAGAGGCGTGTATCTGCGAATGCGCCCTCAATCTTATCGATAATTTTCTCGAGCTGTTTCTCTACCATCGGCACGTAGGCTTCATAATGAAGGCTCTCTACTTCTTTGCCGCGGTTGTGGTTACGAACGGTTCCCAGAAACAACACCGTGGCACCCATGGTATCATCGACCACTGCCGTTACTGCGTGCTGAAGATTGAGTTCGCTCTCGGTCACGAGAACCCGAGGGGCACCGCCTTGTACCGGGGGAATCAGAGCGAGTTCATCGCCTGGCTTTAAGGGCGCTTCCTGGTCAACGAATTCGAAATTTAGGGCCCACCGAGCGGTGCCCAAGTGGGCTTTGAGCTTGGGGTACTTTTCACAAATGATGGCGATGGCGTCGGCAACGCTGCTTTGCTCTGGGACTTCGATGGTTTCTTCGGCGCATCCGGTATCGCTCCGAGAACCTCCGAGGTATGCGGCTTTAATCTTCATCATGATGATACGCCGAAGCTAATATTGTAGAGCATGAATGTGCCGAGCCAATGAGTACCCGCGTAGGTACCATGCTCAAGACACTCGCTGGATGCGTCAGCATGGGCTTGTTGGCATAGCCTGAGTGGCTGGGTTCGAGAGTCGGTCTGCGGCAGGGCTTGAAGGATGGTTTGAAGCATCCATGCTCGGCTGATGTTGAGGCCATCCAAATGAACCAGTTTACCATCATCACGGTCGCTCGGCAGAACGGGCTCTAGCCCAACGCCGCTTGTAGCTAGATTGGGCAAGAAGAGGTCTAACCAACTTGAAAAATCGCTTGGTGATTGTATTTTGGCCATCAATGCTGCCTCACATAGAGCGGGTGAGAGAAAGTCGTGGGCCGAAGGTTCGTATGCGATGGGAGCATTTTCGTCGGTGCCATACCAGTTGTGAGCGAGCTCTCTAATCGTAGTTTGCACCTTCGTGTGGTCTTTTGTTTTGGCCCAATCCCACACCAAGCCCATGGAGAAAGCGGTCTGGGTATGCTCACCGGTCCGAATGGGGAAGCTTAACTTGGGAAGCCAGTGAAGCATGCGCTCGGCGGCAAGCTCTTCGAGTGGCTCAAAGTATTGAAGCCAATTGGATGTTTGTTCGGTGTTTGAGAGTCGCAGCTCATTACAAAGAATAAGAAGCCAGGCGATGCCATAAGGCATTTCAAATGTGGCCGTTCCTGGGCGCTTGAGGTGGTCGAGTTCTGCTTGAATGGACGAGGCTGAGAATTGTTTGCCCAGAAACTCAAGTGTTTGATTGTACCAGCTTGCTTCAGGCAAGAGTCGGCATAGCCGAATCAAAGAGGCGTAGCTGTGCACCGCAGAGTGCCAATCGAAGCATCCATAGAAAAGTGGAGTACGCTCTTGAGGTGCTTGAAGGTCGTTTGAGGTGACCAGCACATGGCCCTGCTTATTCGGATATTCTCGTAGAAGATTTTCTTTGAGAATGGGCAGCAGGTTTTGAGCGAGTTCAGAAAGATTCATGGAGAGAACAAAACATGGATACACCGCCCAAGTCGAGCGGTGCATCCACAATTATTTGTTTTACTCTACGCTAATGTCTACCAAAGCGACGCCTTGGTAAGCCGTTGCCGTCCAAGCGGAAACAGTTTCACCGTTGACTTTAATTTCGGCAGCGCAGCCGCCGTTGTCACCTGAATCATAAACCAGGAAGCGATAAACACCCGTTGGCAGATCCCAGCCGAGGCTGGTGTAAGTTTCAGTGGGTACGCCTTGGTCCAGGTAACCATCAACACCGGCTACGGCCCAACGAACCTCTTCGAGGTTATCATCGCAGGTCATCCAGAAAGTTACGTTACCGCAACTTTCAGCCGTGCCGCCCCAGACGCCTTCGCAGTCTCGTGCACAATCATTGGTTGGGTCTGCATCGCAAACACCGCACTCATCTTCGAGCGCATCACCGTTGAGTGTACCAGCGCAGTCAGGTCCTACATTGAAGCAAACGTCGCTGCGGTCGGTGTAGGAATCGGCTGCCCAGCTGGTGATATCAGTACTATCTACACTTACAACGCCTGAAAGGCCGCCGTCTCCGTATGAATCAAGTGCGACTGCGCAGTAGCGACCGGCAGGAATTTCCCAGCTTTCAGTGAATGTACCAGCTGCATCAGGCGAGGCCTCTGCCAATACTACATTGCGGTTCGCATCGACGATGCCCCATGTGCTTTCGTAGTAGAAGTCGTCAGCATTGAATGTGACTGAAAGAGTGTACGCTGTACAGTCGTTGCTTGCGTCGTTGTCGCAAGTACCACAAAGGTCTTCAACGGAATCACCGCCGCCGACGCCGTTGCAATCCACAACGCAGTTGTTGGTCATGTCAGCGTCGCAAACGCCACATACATCAAGAACAGCACCTTCGGCACTGGCAAAGCATGTTGAATCAATGGTGAAACAGAACTCAGCACCCGTTGTGTAATCATCAGCCGCCCAAGTGTAGTACTCTACGTCGTTGAGGGTAATGGTACCTGTTGTACCGCCGTCGCCATAGCTATCAGCCATGGTGAAGCAGTAATCGCCGTCCGCCAGTTCAAGTGCAGCTGTGAAAGGGTCGGCTGACTCAAAGTCACCGGCAGCAACTTCATTGCTTTCGCCATCTACCAAAATCCAGCTGCTTTCGACGAAGTACAGATCAGGGTTCACAGCAATCACGGTGTTTGGAACACACGCTGTTTCGCCGTCTGTTACACAGGTTCCGCATGGGTCAACAGTTGCTGTGCCGCCCCAGGTTTCAGTACAGTCTTGTACGCAGTCATTGGTTGTGTCTTCATCGCAGGTTCCGCAGCCATCAGCGTAAGCCAGACCGCCATCAATACCGTTGCAGTCAGCGCCAATGGTAAAGCAGAAGTTTGCTTCTGCGGTGTAGTCTGCTTCTCCCCAGGTTGCGTTTGTCTCGCCGCCCACGGTCAAGGAGCCAGTGGAACCACCGTCGCTATAGGAATCAAACACGTTCAAGCAGTAATAACCGTCGGCCAGCTGCCAAGTCTTAGAGTTTTCGCCTTCGACTTCGAGTGCACCGCTGTCGATAACGGTTCCGAATGCGTCGGTTACAGTCCAGCTGGTTTCATCAAAGTATTCGTCACCAACAATGGTAGCCACCACTTCTGTACTTGGGCAGTCATTGGTTGCATCGTTGTCGCAGGTGCCACAAGCATCGGCTACGGCATCGCCGCCCCAAACACCGTAGCAATCTTCGGCGCAATCGTTGGTTGTGTCTGCATCACATACACCGCATTCGTCGGTGTAAGCAGCAGCGTCGCCTGCTTGTGCAATGCATGCAGTATTAACCACGAAACATTGTTCAGCATCATCAGTGTATTGGTAACCAAACCATTGAACCGTTTCGATACCGTCTACCAGGATGCTGATGGTGAGGCCGCCGTCACCGAATGCATCGGATACGGTAAAGCAGTACTCGCCGTCGTCGAGAGCGTAATTTAGAGTCGCTTCGCCAGAAGCCTCCGGAAGCCCCATGTCCACCATGCTGCCATCTGCTTCATTAAGCACCCAAGCGATGTCTTCAAAGAAGGCATCAAATACAACGTTAATGGTTACGTTAGGATCTTGAGGATCGGTGGCATCTGCTGCGTCCGCTGCATCGCTTGCGTCCGCTGCATCGCTTGCGTCCGCTGCATCGCTTGCGTCCGCTGCATCGCTTGCGTCCGCTGCATCGCTTGCGTCCGCTGCATCGCTTGCATCTGCCGCATCACTTGCGTCTGCCGCATCGCTTGCGTCTGCTGCATCGCTTGCGTCTGCCGCATCACTTGCGTCTGCTGCATCGCTTGCGTCT
>JABJBS010000082.1 GCA_018668695.1 Deltaproteobacteria bacterium | reverse complement strand
TTCACGGCCTGTGTAAGCGTAATAGGATAGTTAGAACTGCCCTGGAGGGTGCTTAAGTAGAGTTCGACTGAGCCTGTGCTCTCACGGTAGATAACATCACTGGTGTTATCGCCATCAAAATCCAGGACCTTGTACTCATAGATTGTACCGCCACCAGCGTAATTAATAAATTCGGTTCCAGAATCAAGAACTGGGTTCGATGGGTTCATGTCATCCACTGTGACCGCATTGACAAAGAAGAACTCTCGCTCCGCCTGTTTACCTGCAATGCTGCTTGCGTTTCCTGCATTGTCGACAGCCTCAACTGCAAAGCAGTAACTGCGGTGAGGCAAGAGTCCGGAGACCGCGACATAGCTGACGCCGCCTGCTTCGCTCACTGCGCCAATCGTCAAGCCGCTGTTTGCGTTGATGGTTGAGCTATCCTCGGTCACACTCGTTGCAGTGAGTTCACTACAAGCTGAGTACGTGGTGCTGCCGTCATACGGAATCTCAAGTGCCGCAACCTTCACGTTATAGCTTGCAGCTGTTCCTGTTGAACCGTCGTCACCAGAAGCCGTGAAAGCAAGAACTGCCTGGCCAAGTTGGCGGCTACAAGAACCGCCCGCTGAACAGTGGGTTGAACATCCAGCTTCTTCAAATGTTGAAGGGTCACTGGAAGGTGTACCGACACCAGATGGCGTGGTTGATTCACCAATACAGACTGCAAGAGTCACATCAGAAGGCGCTGTGGCATCGATGGTAACCTTGATACGCTCAGAAGCCACGGTTCGTGGATCTTTCGGTGCCGCCGCATTACCAGCAAGGTCCGTAAACGATGCTGCAATCAGTACAACGGTGCCATCTGCCGGTTCCGTAATGGTTAGGTTTGTAAACGTTACCGTACAGGAGCTTGCTGCAGCTGAGCAGCCGCTGGAAGTAGCCGTTGCATTCGTGGTGGTGAGGGCAGCGCCGCTGCTCTCATCGGTTACCGCAAGGGTTACGTCCACGTTTGCCGCAAGACCGTAGAGGTCAAGCTTAATGGCTGTACTCGAACTAAAGCTAAACAGGCCGTCGGAGGCAGAGCCTGCGTCGTGGTCCACGTTCCATGAAGCTGTTCCACCTTGTGTGATGTTCGCAGCAGCACTTAGACTGGCAACCTCGGCCGCACATGATGTGTCGTCGAGGGTTGTGTCCATCGGCACGCTCAAGCCTTTGAGCGAGCAACGGTTGAACTGGAAGCTCGGTGCACCAGTATCTGCCTTCAGGTCAGAATAAGTGGTGGTACCGCAAGCAACCGTGGAGCCGCCCGAGTCACATAGGATGGTAACTGCTAAAGAGAATCCTGCTTCACCAGAGTTGGTGACGGTTGGAATCGTAAAGTCCGTAAAATTCGCGGTGTAGGTGTCATCACCATTGTTGGTAATCGTTCCACCATCACTTGTTACAGAAGCGCCGGCGCCGTTGGTTACAATCTCTACGCCAACCGGAGTATCGCCGCCCACTGTTGGGGTTACGACAAACTCGAGGTCAACAGAGCTTGTATCAACGAGGCTCGCAGCGATTCCAAGGTCACTTACAAGGTCAACGAGGGCTCCTGTTCCCGGAGTAACGAGATAGCCTGCTAGGGTTGTACCCGAGTTGTTGAGCTTCACAAACACTGTATCAGAGCGGCTAACGTTGCCGTTAGGATCTGTGGCCTGCAATCTAAATTCGCGCACAATCCCTGGGTTATGTAACGCATCGCCCGCAAGTGCCGCTAAGTAAGACGTACTGGAGCCCGCATCAGCCGTTGCGGTTAATGTTCCGCTTGTTACGTTTGACCAAAGGCCGCCACTGGTGCGGCTTTGAAGTGCCATGGCCACGGCGCAGCTACCTGCCCCGCTATCACCTTCAAGTGTCGTATCACTGTTGGAGCAACCGCTCAGCGTGTACTGAAGATCTGTACCGACATCGTTACAAGACTCAGCACCGAAGTCGGTAATCAAGTTTGCTGGGCAACCATTGCCCGCGACTGTATCAAAAGCACACTGCAAGTTAGCATTTTGATAGGCGCCGCCTCCCAAATCTTTCAGGTCAGCCAAACAAGCTGAGTTGGTTGCATCGGATGCACAGCTTGACGAAATATCTGCGCCGCCACCGAAAAGAGCCATCGTCAATGCAGCTGGCTTAAAGTCGACCTTCAAGAGTTCTTGACTGAGAGTAACCGTGTTGCCCACGCCGTCAGTAAAGACCACTTCCATTTGCTCTAAACCTTGACGAAGCGGAACTGAAGGACCGCCTCCCGCCGCAGGGCTGAAGACGATTTGTGTGGCAGTATCAGAGACAACTGTTTCAGATTCATAGATTTCGCTCGGGTTAGAAAACCCATCGTTACCAAAGAGCTGAATCGTGGCTTTTGAACCAATCACTGATGTTTCACCCGAGAAGTTCACAACAATGGCATCATCTAGGATGGCCGTCGTAACCGCTTGAATGGCCGCCTGGTCTTGTGGATCTGCGTTTAGGAGCGCTGATACGACCGGGAAATCAGTCCCGGTAAAGACCGCTCCACTCGTCGGTGATGGCACCGCCAAGGCAAGGGCTGCTGGAGTCGCTGTATCCACCGTGAATGTAAGTTCAGGCGATGAATCAGCTTGGTTACCGCTTGAGTCAGACACGGATGCAGTCACCTCGTTGGCACCTTCACTGACGCCAATATTTACCGCCGCTTCAAGCGCATCACCAACCTGTGACAACGTTCCTGTCGCTGAATTACCGCCGTTAGTCACAGTAACCGTTTGCCCGTCCAGGTCACTTGCCAAGCCAACTCGAACTCTTACAGAAGCTGTGTAGTTGCCCGCACTGCCGGAGACTTCATTAAGTCCAGCACTCAGCCGAACCGTACCATCCCCGAGATCATTGTCCACATCGTTGCCGGTTAGATCAATGGCCGAGATTACCGGTACGACACTATCAACAGTAAACCGGTAGAAATCTGAAGCTGTGTTAACCACGGTGCCTGATTCACCGACCTCAGCATGAACCCAATGCTTACCTTCAGGCAAACTCTGAAGAACAAAGTTGGTAAAACCGACACCCACCGAAGTTGCCGTTCCGATGACCACACCTCGCAGAAGCGTATCATCTGAGGAGTCACCCTTTATAAGGGTTGCATCAGTACCCGGAGCTTCGTCTGTACCGGTGACTGGCTCGGATGCACTTGACGGAAAACCCCATCTACAAGGTGTAGCGCCGGGGCTATCAACAACGCTGCTGGCCGTTGAACATAGTGTCACAACAGAGCCCGTCGGAATCGCTGTACCATTGTAAGCTAAATCAATTTGTAGACCTGGAGCCGACGCACTGGTGTTAGCGTCATTGTTATAATTGAAGATTCCGCCCACAGAAACGCCAGTGGCTGTTAGTGACGGGTCGCTTATCAGTGTGTAAAAATTGTAGGTGAACTCAGCGCTCGCGTTGCCTGCAGCATCAGCGGCTGTGATTGACACGGTAAACCCATCAAGAATCGAAAAAGCCTCTGAAAAGGTCAAGCGTCCAAAGCTTGCTCGACCTGCCCCATTAACTGTAGTGCTGATTGTGAATTCAGTCGTTCCGGACAGTGTTGCACCATCCACTTGAATATTATCACGTAACGCAGAGAATGTTTCAGTAGCGTGTGTCAACGTGAGGCTTACGGTAGCCCCCTCACCAAGCCCTGTTGTATCGTAGGTGAAATCGAGATCCAGCAGGTTTCCATTTGCCGGGAATACATCCGCAACCTGACGGATAACGGCAGTTCCAGGCGGCGCCTCGTAAAGAGGACTGATCTGGGTAAAGCCAGGCGCCGTTCGGTCAACGGTAATGCTTTCAGTATCCGCGTCGCTCTCATTACCCGCAGCATCGGTAAGCTTGGCTGAAAAAGTTACATCCTGATCTGCATCCCCAAAGTCAACATTCAGGATACTAACATCATAACGTCCGGCAATCGCCGAAATCACAACGGCACTCGCGAAGCTTGTGCCATCTGATGAGGTCACAGAACTACTCGCCAGGTTATCCAAGGTGTATGTTTTGCTTGAACCATCACCTGAATAATTAGCAGTTAACACAAGGCCAACTTTCTCGAGGCTTTCACCGGTAGCATTCGGATCCACTCGTATGGTTACCGCGTGCTGCAAGCTGCGTGTACATTCACCCAATGCATTTTCCACAGTGTCCAAAAATGAACAACCCACGTAAGCCGGGTCAGAGGAATAAGGAATGGTTACGGATGTCGTTCCGGTACCGTCTACCCAAACTGTTTGTGAAAGAACCGGCGTACTTGGCACCGTATCATCAATATTTACAGTCAGTGGCAAGGTTGCGCTTGCACCACTGGCTGCCACGCATACGACCGAAATCTCCAAAGCACCATCTGGGTAATCACTTGCTGCCAAGTCTATTTGCAATGCATCACCGGAAGACCAAGCTTCATCATCAACAACCAGCGAGCCACCAATAGAGACATCGCAACTCACTGGCGTAACCGGCGAGCCGGCCAGCAAACCGATATTGACACGGTTCAAGGCATCACTTCCGATACTTGAGCCATTTACAGGATAAGTTACTTCAATACTTGGACCGTCACCCTGAGGCACAGTCACACTGATCGTATAAGGGTCACTCGTGTTACCGTAGTCGTCCGTAAAAGTTGCCGTGAGCGTCGCGCTTCCCGCTGAAAGCGGTACCGGGCCAAACACGGTACTTGTGCTGCCTGCATTCACGGCCAGAGAAGTTGTCGAGTCAAAACCTGTACCTGCCGCATCAACGATAAGTGTGATTGTTCCAGCCGCGCTATCTGCTTCAGCAAGGCTGGGCGCGAGGTTTATACTAAACCCGTTGCCTAAATCTCCGTCCAAATCATCATCGATAGTCAACGAAGCACCATCAGCAATCGCTGTGTCACCTGCTCCAACAATGGATACAATCGGAGGAGCTACGTTTCTTTGAGTGAAACCAACGGATGCCGCTTGCTCGTTTGCTTCCGTTCCCAGGTATGAATCGTGACTTGTAACGGCAACGCATACGGGCTGGCCCATCAAGCTGCTAACCGCCGCGCCTTCTTCGTCTACAAGACCCAGAGCGCTGATATCTGCTGATAGGTCAACCACATCAAACACCTTACCTGCAGTTGTTGAAGCAACTTCAGCAGGGGTTAGCGTATTGCGAGCAACCTCTGAACCAGTACATGCCGAGCCTGTTTTCGTGCCTCGGTAAACGGTGTAGCGGACCTGGCGCGTAAAGTCGGCTCCCAATGCCTGAATGCCGACAGGAGCAGCGCCAGTGTTGACGCTCATCACCATTTGGCTTGCGCCCGTGACGGCCGCCGTATCAGATTCGTCAAACGCGCTTGCCGCATCCGAGAAAGAGAGTGCAAGACTCATATCTGGGCGGTCAGTATAAACGACCACTGGTACTGTAATATTTCTAGGTACGTTACAGAAGTCGGTCGCCGTCGTGGTAAGGGTTTGCTGGCCATCGGCCATTGTAACAGCCCAGCTCCAAACATCGGTGCCAGCCGTTACATCAGCTGGAATGGTCACACCATTGGAGCCTGTGAGGACAACGGGCTCTCCCGCAGCATAAACAGCGCCAGGTGTGCCCGTTACGGTCGCAACATATTGAAGTCCCGCATCGAGCGCAGAATCATCGGCATCACGGGATAAAAATTCATTGCTGCTAGGCTGCTGAAAGCCAAAGCCCGCCTGAAAATCCGGCACCACTGGAACCACTTGGATGGTCGTCGTGACAACATCGCTCGTGTTACCGTTAGGGTCTGCGGCTACGTAACTTAGAGAAACATTGTAATCTGGAGCTGAACCCGCTGGTACTTCGACTGTTCCAAAACTAAATGCTGGCTCAGAAGTATCTGCACCAGTGACAGACGTAGAAGCCACGCACGCACCGTCAACACAGGTACCGAGAGCACAGGTGTCTGTGCAAGTACCGAATGTTAACGTAACCGTAGTTCCCGCTTCAGTCGAAGCACCTAAAACGCCGCCCAAAACCATCGCCACACCATCGGTGCCATCTTCACCAGCTGCCGGAGTGTTGCAGCTTGCATCAGCGACCAATAGCCCAGCGCCACTGAGTTGTGGCCGGCTCGCATCAGCAAGCACTGAAGTTGTCGCGCTTAGTGCGTCTACCAAACAATTCAAGCCGTTTTGACCAGAGCCATCAGGCGCCGCAAAACTTATGCTGATTGCATTCGCTGTCACGCCATCGATGCTGGGCAATGAGACTGAGTAAGTCGTTGAACTCTGAGCGTAGGCATTCCCACCAGATGCCGCTATCGTAAATGTTCCAGCAGCAACGCCGCCAATTGAAACTGTTCCAACAGAACCGATTGGAACATTAAGTGCTCCAACAACGATGTCTACATCAAAGCCGGTGTCTCCACTTCGGTCTGAGAGATTTAATACAACATCACCCGTGGTGAGTGCGTTGAAGCTTTTCGAACCATCATCGGCAGTAGCCACCTCGTTAAGAGCCTGAGTACCAATTTGCAAAACAGCCGCTACAGGCGCATCTACACCTGCTTCAAGAGCAACAACATCACGTTCAACGAGTGTCGCGGAGCCTTCGTTGCCAATCGCATCAACGGGTACGTACTCAACGGCCACTGCGCCTGCAGGAGCAGCTACGGAAACAGAACCACTGCCCTGAGCGTCTAAACTTGTTTCAACACGGCAGTATGAACCACCAGCAGAAGTTACGCACGCATCTCCCGCGGTAGCGTTGGATTCGCAAGACGTTGCAACCGCTGGGTCGCATTCTGCGTCTCCAGCATCTCGGTCGAACACACGTACCCAAACCTTGCCGTTTGGTTCTGCCGAATAAGTAATGTTTAGAGAGTTGTTTCCAGCTGCGAAACAACCATCAATACCGAGATTGCTATCTGAGAGGGCAGACATGTCAGGTGCTACCGAGTCGAACCAAAATGGCATGGCCATCGCCCAACCGGACTGCGAACCGTCACTTGAGGTTACCTTCACGGTTAAATTGATGTCGTTTGCCGCCGCGCTCTCGGGCAGAATAATTCCAGTGCCAGCAATCGTGTAGCTACCATCAGCTCCGTCGCCGCCTAAAGTGCCAGCTGCGCCGCTTCCTGTAACGTTTGCGTACTCAGTACTGCCGACGCGTGCCCATTGAAGCTGATAAGTTGAGGTTGCGCCGCAATTGGTTGCGACACTGAAACCGTATTGAAGTCCGTCGTCACCTGAAATATCGGCCGCACTATTCACCTGATTACCGGCCTCTGGCTGAGGATTAAGTCCAAGAGCCACATCGCAAGCCCCCGTATTAACGGTGAACGTGGTCGTATAAGAAGTATTGCCGGTGGTGAGTACCGCGGTATTTTCGCCTTCCTGAACGCCTACTTTGAAAAAGCTCACGATGTCGCTGCTAACAGCACCGCTTTGAGCTTCACCACCGTTGACGGCCAAGGAAACGACAGTATCATCTGCCACACCAACACAGGTCGCGCCAAAATCGATTTCGATTGGGTCGTAGCCGTTGGCGTCATCCCCATTCGGATACAGGTCAGCGGACACAACATTTGTAGTTGTTGGGTAAGTGACGACACATCCATTACCCAGGACGGTCACACTGACTTCCTTGCAGAGCTTACCGGAGCATGCGCTGCTTGCGTCTTCACTCTCAGCCCGTGCGCGCAGCGTGTGCTGACCCGTCGCCAGGGTGTAACCAGTGAAAGTTACGAGGCCTCCCGAAGCGGAAGAAACGACGTTGGAGCCGTCAACACCCACTGTGCTGAGCACAATATTGCCCACGTCACCCACAGCGGCAAGCGTCACAGTCAGACTCGCGTTGCCCTCAGAATCGACTTCTGAAATCAACTCACCCTCAGTGGGCGATACGAAGGAGATGGCTGATTCGCCCTCGACTTGAATATCGCCTGAGCATGTACAACCGCTCGTAAAAGCGAAAGCTGTAAGCAAAGCAGTCATAAGAATTTGTGATATTTGTGGATGTCTTTTCACGAAACGCCCCCCTGGGACCTGGAATCATCGATTACCAGTAGATTTTTATTCAGCAGCGAATGAACGAACTCAACGATATCCTTGCGAGCCACATCATCTGTTGTTTCAAACTCCGAAACAACAGCTTTAACAGCTTCTTCTACCGATGAGCCTGTCTTAAAGTGTTCCCAGAGATAGGTTCCCACGTCGTTCAAGCTCACCATCGAGCTTTGCAACAACACGAAAGCCGTATCATCCAGGGTTCGAGAGGCAACTTTGGGGTTCCACGCATAACATGCGCTCAGCTCCTCATTGCCTTTGGCCTCTTGTACCATCATCAGATTCCCGATCTAGTTTGAACACCGCATCCAGGTATTTCACTGAATTTATGCAGCATTCTTTATTTTCGTCTCTTCAAAGTCTTGGCCGTCAAACCGCACCAAAACTGCTCTGTCATCGACCAGGGTTGAAAGCACTACGGGCCGGCTCCAAATAGCGTACAAATTTACCAGCGTGTCTTTCATATAATCCTGCCGCAAATCGACTGCCTCATACTCATGTTTCAGCAGTAACTCCCCGCGATTTTCAAAGTTACCGTCGACCACACAAATATGGGGTTGCCCGAAGTTTGTGAGCTGGTCAAGCAGCTTGTTTTTAATCGCTTTGTATTCACGTTCCAAAATTTCCCAATTACCTGACTTTTTGTTGAACCCGTAATTGAACATCTTTTGGTCAAATACAAATTCAGGAGTCAAAAACTCATCGATAAACGTAACATCGTTGTAGTGCCTACGCACTTCAAAGATCTTCTCGCGACCTTTTCCAACGCCTGTATTCCATTGTTGCTTCAGCCGCAAATCATCGCAGTCGTTCCATTCCTTACCGAAGCGGCCCTTATTCCAGCGGTCTTCGATGTCTCGAAACAACTCAAGACCCAGTTTGTATGGATTAACGGAACCTGGCTGAACGCCCATCGTGCAGGAATGGGTTTCGGCGTAATCAATGAGTTCGGAGGGCTCGAGGGCTTTTTGAGTCATGATGGTGGTGTGCCAATAACTGGCCCAACCTTCATTCATAATCTTCGTCTGACCCTGTGGCAGAAAGTAATAAGCTTCCTGACGCAGCATCGCCAAAATGTCTCTTTCCCAGTTCTCAAGGGGTGCGTGCTCAAGCATGAAAAGCATCACATCGCGTTCGGGATGCTCAGGGAAATGGCGTTCGCGTTCGCGTTCCTCTTCCATCTTCTTTCGCTGCTCTTGAATGTAGTCGTCGGGATTGATGTAGCCGCGCATGTACTCGCGGTCTGTCTCAAGACGCGGCACTTCAGGCGTCATTGCATCGCGCTCTAATTTCTCATGAGAGTCATTTCGCCGCGTGATATAGGGGGCATGGCGATCGATAAGATTATCGATACTCAAAACCTTATCGATAAAGCCTTCGACTTTTTCAACACCGTAACGGTCGATGTAGCGACGCACCCGGGTACCATGGTTAGCCATGGTGTCCATCATTTTTCGATCCGTATGAGCAAAGGCGAAGTTGTTTTTGAAAAAATCTACGTGACCATAAACATGAGCCATCACGAGCTTCTGGTCCACGACCGCATTGGAGCTCATGAGGTAAGCGTAAGATGGATCATTGTTGATGACGAGTTCATAAATCTTCGACAAGCCGTATTGATAACTCTTTGCCAGCTGCTCGTAATCCATCCCAAATTTCCAGTGCGGATATCGCGTAGGAAAACCACCATATGCGGCGATCATATTCATCTGGTCAAAAGTTACGTATTCGAAAATCGTGTCGAAATAGTCCAGGCCAAATGCTCGCGCATGACCCTCTATTTCAACTCGTAATTTTTCGAGATTTTCTGGAAGTGCCATCTTAGATTATCCTGCTCCTATATACTGCCTTATGCTACTCCGAGCGGAGGCGTAGTTCAAACGCAGTTCGCACGAAATCGTACTCAAAACAAGTCGCATGGCATCTTCTCAAGCATCTGTTATCAGGTGAAATTCATTGCAAAGTACGATAGAGTCTACCTAGATGTTGAATTGCTCCTGAAAGACCACCGCGACTCACGATCAGGTATACATTAAACCCACACATGAGAGCCTCACGAAGCGCCAGCCGAGCCTCATTCCTTGACCGATAGGCCAACAATGTTCACCAATATGTGAAGTGAAGAGAACCCAACAATGCAACAAGAAACCCTAGTCACAATAGCTCGCAAGCGCGCTCAAATATTGGAGGAGATTCGAGCATTTTTTAAGGCAGAAGACTTCATCGAGGTAGATACACCAGTGGTCCTCACCGCCCCTGCTCCAGAGCCGCATATCGAAGCTGCTGAGGTCAAATTAGATTTACCGAAAGGTCAAACAACACGGTATTTACAAACTTCGCCTGAACTGCCGATGAAAAGACTGCTTGCTGCGGGGCTTGAGAAAATCTTTCAAATCGCTCCGGTGTTTCGCCAAGGAGATTTCAGCCCCACCCATCGACCAGAGTTTAGAATGCTGGAATGGTACCGCCGCTCAGCGGGCTGGGAAACTTTACTTGGCGACTGTGAGATGTTGCTGCGCGCCTGCGCCCGCGAGATTCTTGGCAGCACCACGATCAGCTTCGGAAATCACCCAATCGATTTGAGCATGGATTTTCGGCGTATCACCATGAACGAAGCTTTTATCGAGCACGCTGGCTTCGCGATTCTCGACCACCTGGAGCCTCTCTCACTGCAATCCAAACTCGATGAGCTCAAGATCCACCGCCATCCAAGTGATACCTGGGACGACCTTTTCCACCGTGTTTTCCTGGAGAGAGTGGAACCCGCATTGCTAGTAGACCCCTCTCCTCTCTTTCTCACGCATTACCCAGCACCTCTGGCCGCTCTTGCTCGCCGCTTGCCCACTGATTCTAGGGTATCGGAACGGTTCGAGCTTTATATCGCCGGAATTGAGCTTGCGAATGGTTTCGGGGAGCTTACATGCCCCATCGAGCAGCGCAGCCGATTTGAAGCGGACCGAGATTGGAGAGTAAGCCAAGGCATGCATGATTACCCCATGGATGAGCGGTTCTTCGAGGCTTTAGAAAAACTGCCCCCCTCCGCTGGGATTGCCCTCGGCGTCGATCGGCTGATGATGCTCCTCTTAGATGCCCAAAATATTAAAGAAATCAGCATCATTCCCTGGGAACACGCCTGAAAACGGCAAATTTTAGGGTTGCCAACTGAAGTGCGCGCCATTTATAGGCGAGAAATGATAACAGCGATAGAAAATGCCGATCGGCCCCGCAGCCGCCATAGAATTCACGCCAACCCGTTCAGCGTGCCCAAACCTGACCCTATCCCCAACTGGGATAAAACCTTCGGGCGAAAAGCTCCGATTGCCTTGGAAATTGGTTTTGGGATCGGTGGTTTTCTTCTCGACCTAGGTGCTAAGCACCCTGAACTAAACGTGTTAGGCATTGAAATCAGGCAACATTTTGTAAACGGCGTGCTCAAACAAGCAGCCAGCCGCGAGCTCTCAAATGTTCAAGCCATCGTTGCCAACGTCAACCGTGACCTTGATGAACTCCTCGAAGACCAAAGCGTATCCTTTGTTTCGGTGAACTTTCCCGATCCATGGTTCAAGAAGCGCCACCACAAACGACGCGTCATTCAGACCAACTTTCTCGATATTTTGGTCCGAAAAATGGTTCCCGGCGGTGTTTTTCACCTCATGACTGACTTTACCCCGATTGGCGAAGACAGCTTGGAGATTTTCGAAGAGCGCATGGATTTCGAAAACCTTGAGGGACCCGGTAAATTTGCCAGTGAATCCACGACTGGGATCATGAGTGAGCGCGAAGTGACCCATATGCGGCGAGGGGACCCTATTTCTCGGCTTCATTACCTGTACGTGCCCGTAACGGCTTAAAAAAGAGTCGAAGATTTCACCCCAAAAGCTCGCTAGATGCTTGTCGAGTTGATTAGCGAGTGTTAGACAACCTTCATCGATTGGGCGGGGGGCTAAGGTATTCACACCCCGGGCCTGACAAAACGAAGTTTAATTATCCTATTCGGAATCTGGAACTGATGACCACACGAAACAACGAGACAGATGCGTCTGAGCATCTGCAAAAACTTGAAGCTCTCTTTGGCGGCACCACAAGCGTAGCCGCTACAATCAACCGACGACCTGCTGTTCGAGAAGAACGCCAAGTGTTCTCAAACCCGCGTAAATCGCTGGGTAGAGCACCGTCTGAATTTCGGTTACGCCTTGAACGACTCCGTATGGCTCGCAGTGAAGAAGAAATTCAAGTTGCCGCCGACGCATTCCTCGAGCACCACCAATTGCCTGACGATATTGAAATTCTCATCAAAGTGCTTTTGCACCCATGTGAGAAAGTTCTACGAGAAGCGATGGGACAAGTATCCGCCTTGCTGATGCAAGGGCGTCTTAATTCAACTGTATTGGTTGATGACCGCCTGAGTACCATGGCTGAGCGCGTGACCGAGACTTCTACGATCTCGTATATTACGGGTCTGCAGCAGCAGATTGCCAAGTTAAAAAACTAAGTCGTTCAAAATGCCTGCCACCAGGCAACCAGCACAATAAGCCCAGCCAAGCACGCCAATCCCGTTTGGAATAAGTCGGAATCTTTGCGGCCGGACAGCCCATAACCTACCGCTACGCCCGATACAAAGCCTGCAACGTGTGCTCGTACGTTTGACTCAGGGTCAAAGGCAGTAAAGGCCAAGAGACTAAATGCGGCGCCAAAGGTCCGCATTCGCGGCGCTCGTTCGAGTATTGTTTGCGGCAGCCGTAGCCCGTGGCCAGCTGAAAGTCCCAAGAGACCGAATAGCCCGCCCGATGCCCCAATCGACAAAATATTCGGCTCCATCACCGCACTCACGACAAAGCCAAAGACTGCGGTGATAACAAAGCCAAAAAGGGTTGAGCCCGGTCCCAAACGCTCCGCTCCTGCCCATCCTAAAAGCCACAAGAACAGCGCATTACCCAAGAGGTGCTTCATATCGGCATGCAATGTGGCCGCCGTGACCAATCGCCACCACTGACCCTGCGATATAAGCTGGGGGCTCATGACGCCGTGTCGATAAAGCTCGCTGGACTGAACATAAGGGCCAGAAAAATAGAAGAACACCATCATCACCAAGGCCAAAAATGCTCCCAAGGTGAAGGCGGGCCTCAACGCTAACATCGTCTCGTCAAATGATGGCCGCTGCTTTCGTGCTTCACGCTTTAGATAGTCCTCTTGCAATACCTCGCCGATAACAACCGCGGCACGTTCAACGTCGCTGGCGGGAACATCTAAAGTCCACCAACCCTGCTTTTCAGCCCGCGCCCATCTTCCATCGATTCTTTCACTGACAAGGATTCCCTCGCAGAGCTTTTGGAAGGTCGTGCTGCGTGTATTAAGAAAATCCAAGGAGATCTCCGAACATCTTAAAAATTAGCCTCTATTGAGCTAAATCTCGTAAGAATTACATGACAAAACTCATCTTATCAGGCAAACGAATCTAAAGCTTGTACCCGGAGAGCAACATGTCAACTGCGCCAACTCGAGAACTTGAAACATTTCCAAACCCAAACCCAAAACGTGACTATGAAATCCGTTTTGAGTGTCCTGAATTTACATGTGTTTGCCCAAAGACTGGCCAGCCTGATTTCGCGACAATTCGTATTCGGTATACGCCAGACGAAAAATGTGTAGAGCTTAAAAGCCTTAAACTTTATCTTTGGTCATTTCGCGATGAAGGCAATTTTCATGAAGCTGTCACCAACATGATTTTGGATGACTTGGTTGCCGCTACAGATCCTCGGCATATGACCGTCGAAGGTGATTTTTATATCCGTGGCGGAATCACGACCGTTGTTGTGGCAAGCCACTCCAAAGAAGGCTAAGACAAGCGAATGGGTGAAAAACCACTAATCATCGGCTCACGAGGCAGTGACCTTGCACTCTGGCAAGCCAATCATGTCTCAAACCTTATTCAAGTACCGACCCATATCGAGGTCATCAAGACTGCTGGAGATCGGATTCAACACCTCTCTCTCGATAAGGTTGAGGGAAAAGGTTTTTTCACAAAAGAAATTGAAGAAGCGTTGATTCAAAAACGAGTGGATATCGCAGTTCACTCGTTTAAAGACCTTCCCATCGAGGGCCCGCAAGAATTAAAGCTTGGGGCCATTCCGCCGCGCGCGCCAGTTCGCGATGTGGTGATTGTAAAGACCGAGCTCTTTCAGAGCGAGATGCTTTGGGGCCTTAAAAAAGGTGCCCGAGTTGGCACGAGTTCCTTACGCAGAAAAGCACACATGCTTAGCAAGCGACCAGACCTCGAGATGGTTGATATCCGAGGCAACGTGCCTACGCGTCTGCAGAAAGTGCCTAACGCAGAACTCGATGCTGTCATTCTCGCGGAAGCGGGACTCGCAAGATTAGGCTTTATAGACAAGGCCCAAGAGCTTGGACTCACAATGACTGCGGCCGATATCGAGGATATCTGCCCCGCACCAGCTCAAGGTGCACTTGCCATTCAAATTCGCAGCGACGATTCAGTTGCTCAAGCAGCTATTTCCGCACTTCATGATCCGCTCACCGCGAAAGCAGTAGAAACCGAGCGACTCTTACTCGGATACTTTGGCGGAGGTTGCCACCTTCCCCTTGGAGCTTTTGGCTCACACGAAGGTTCTTTGATTTCGCTTCAAGCACTTGTTGCCTCACCCGATGGCAAAGAGCATTTTCGCGCTTTCGCAAAAGGCGAAAAGGCAGATCTTGTAGCGGCCGATGTGCATGCACAGCTTTGCAGCCAAGGCGCCGACCGATACCTCGACTAAAACCAGGAACAAATCATGAATACCAAACGCTCAGAATCCCTGAATCAACGCGCTACTAAACTGATGCCTGGAGGGGTTAACTCTCCGGTGCGGGCATTTGGCTCAGTTGGCGGCTCACCTGTTTTTATCGATCATGCTCAAGGCAGTACCGTCACCGATGTAGACGGTAATGACTACCTTGATTACGTTTGCTCTTGGGGCCCCTTAATTTTGGGGCACGCCCATCCCGCCGTGGTTGCCACCATTCAAGAAGCCGCGGTTAAAGGAACCAGCTTTGGCGCCGCTACCGAGAAAGAAGTCGAATTGGCTGAACGGGTCACGCGCCTTGTTCCCTCTGTTGAAGTCGTTCGATTTGTGAGCTCCGGTACGGAAGCTACGATGAGCGCACTTCGACTCGCGCGAGGTTTTACCGGGCGCGACCGGTGCATCAAGTTCTCAGGTTGTTACCACGGCCATACCGACGCGTTCTTAACAGACGCAGGTTCTGGTGTAGCCACCCTGGGTATACCAGGCTCCGCGGGAGTTCCCGAAGGCACCGCACGCGATACGATAACCCTACCCTACAACGACTTGGAGGCTCTTGATGGTTATATGGCCGAGCATGGCGACGAAGTTGCAGCCATTATTCTAGAGCCCATCGCTTGTAATATGGGCATGGTTAAACCGAATCCCGGATTTTTAGACGGTTTGCGACGTGCGTGCGACCAAGCTGGCGCTCTTTTAATTTTTGATGAAGTCATTACCGGTTTTAGAGTCGCCCTTGGCGGTGCCCAAGAACTCTATGGAGTTAAGCCCGATTTAACGACCTTCGGTAAAATCATCGGAGCGGGGCTTCCGGTTGGTGCATACGGCGGTAGAGCCGACATTATGTCTAAAGTGGCTCCCTTGGGGCCCGTTTATCAGGCCGGTACCCTCTCCGGGAACCCACTGGCCATGGCCGCTGGAATTGCTGCACTCGATGAATTGGCGAAGCCCGGTGTTTACGAGTCACTTGAAGAAAAAGGTGCATACTTGGAGAAGGGTATTTCGACCCTGCTTAAGAAATACGGCCGACCGGGTTTCTTAAATCGTTGCGGTTCTATCTTTTACCTCTGGCTTAGTGAGGGTGCTGAAGCATGCCCCAAAGACTACGCCGACGTTAAACGTGGAAATACGGAACTCTACGGAAGCCTATTTCGAGAACTCTTAAACCGCGGTGTTTACCTAGCGCCCAGTGGTTTTGAGGTTGGATTTATATCCACAGCTCATACCTTCGATGATCTAGATAAGACATTGGAGAAAATGGATGAAGCGTTTACCGCAGCCCTAAGTGGACAAGATTACACGAAGGCTTCGGAATCTCCGAAGCCAATTACGTGCTCGAGCATTACTGGTTGCGTTGACTGTAGGTAGGCGAGAAGAAGCTTAGCCACTAAATGGATTAAAGCTTCTCACTCAAGCGACGGTTAACTTCACGTAGACGAGTAGAGAGTACACGTGCAATGTTAACCACAACCCATGTAAATCCGTTACGGTAGTTACGCGCGAATACGTGTAGATTTTCGTTTGTCAGCTGAAGGAGTTTTGCACCTTCGTTCGCTCGGACAGTCGCACTACGATATTCTTTATCGATCAAAGACATTTCACCGAAAAACTGAGGCGCCTGCAAAACCGCGATGGGCTGTAATTCACCCGCTGGGTTTTTACGCAAAACCTCTACACTACCTTCAGCAATAACATACATAGAATCGCCAACGTTGCCCTCGTCAAAGACGACTTCACCAGCTGAATATGTTTTGAAAGTAAATAAATCGGCGAGCATGGTTAGCTCAGTGGTCAACAAGTTATCGAAAAGCGGCGATTCTGCCAGAATAGCTCGTTTTGCTTGCGTTTCCATTTCTCAAAAACCCCCGATGCAATATTTGTTTATTACGCTGTCTTCCAAGCGCTCTAGCATCCTGCGTTCGTTAAAAACTATTAGGCGGCTCGTCCTTCAATAAAGAAAGAGTTCAACCGCGGATCCTCATCGTTTAATTCTTCGTCTGGTACAGGCTCGATAAAATCGAGGCCCTTGTCCCGCTCGATCTGATAGACCTTCAATGCCTTAATCTGGATATTGAAGTGACTTTGTTCATCAATCAGCGGGATGCAAAGTGCTGCATGAACATCATCTGTGTTTGGCCAGAACAGAAACTCGTCTACAACTGTGCAGTCAAAATTCTTCTTAGCATCATCAAGGTGACGCGTTCTATCAGCCCGTACACTTCCAAGCCGCTCATCTGTTTTAGAGATTTTGTCGCTAATTGCTGAGACTTCCTTGCGAATTTCATCCGCCTGTCCGAAGTAAGACTCTGCCTTGGAATGGATACGTCGTCCCTGGTAGGAGAATTCTGAACGAGCCATGTTTGCTTTAAAAGCATTGCTCCAGGTTTCTTCTACCTGATTCCAGAGTTCTTCACGAAGCTTCGTTTGTTCGTCAAACTTTCCTCGTGCAACGTCGGCTTGCTTTCCAAGCGTTGCTATCTCATCGCCCAGCTCTCTTAACTTAGAGTCAGACTGAGTCGATTCTCGACCAGACTGTGCTTCAAGTGTTGCCCGACGCTCTGAAGCATCTTGACGACGATCTTCAAGAACCTTTTCGATTCCATGAAGCTCGATTCGAGCTTGTTCCTCATCGCGGCTTTTGTCTTCAAAGTCGCTTAGAAGTTGAAAAGAATCGTTCTCGATTTCTGCATATTTAGCTTCAGAACGCGCAGACTGATCTTCGTAATCGCCTGCTTTAAATAGCGTTTCATCTGCGAAGTTTTGCAAACTATCAGCCCGAAATTTGGCCATAGTTAAGTCTAGATCAAGCTTCTCGCGCTTGTCTTCCAATCCATGCAATTCCTCAGAAATTTCGGAATGCTTCTTGTGCCAGGCCAAAAACTCAGATGACCTAACTAAATCTCGTAATGAATGAACTCGATGTGATCTCACCGCGAAACCCCTCCGTTCAGCAATGAACTGTAATTAACCCTGAGACGCAAAGATAAACGATGTAACGAAAGACACTTCACCATCATCTGGTGCAGGGAATCGCCAGCGCTTAACGCGACTCTTAATACAGCTTGTAAGTTCTCGTGAGCCAACCGAATCATCGGTAATGACCACTTCAGAGACTTTACCCTTTTCACTGATAACAACTTCAATCTCAATTTTACCGGCTAGGCCGTCGTCTCGCTTGAGTTGCTTCTCGTAACAAGCCTGAATAGCCTTCTGACCACGCTTGACCACCTTAGTGATTTTGCCTGGGTCAAGTGAGCCATCCGCTTCGACACCGGAAAACTTGGCACTTGCGACACGTCGCTTCTTCTTGGTTCCCGCGCCGACTTTACCGCCGCCTTTGGTTGCCAAGCCGCCAATACTTGCAGCTTCACCGGTTCCGCCGCCTCGCTTGGTTCGTTCTCCACCAGCAGTTGCAACGCCTACCCCAGAAACGCCTTCAAATGCCGAATCGAGGTCACCGCCGACTCCACCTTCTGCAAGGACGTTCGCAACAGCACTTCCCGAGCCTGTTTTCGAACCGAGAATGGCGAGAATACCTTTACCAGCTAGAGCTTCACGAGCCTTTGCTTTACGCTGAGCCTGAGCTTTGGCCTCTTGCTTATCAGCAGGTGGCTCACGCTCCTTTTTCTCTTTTGGCTTGTCTTCTTCAGCTTTGGCAGTCTTTTTCTTGCTTTTGTCGTCCTTAGGACCTTTTTTATCGTCTTTTTTCTTCTTTGGCTTAGGCTTATCTTTAGGCTTGTCTGGAATAATAAGCTCAGCAAACCGGCTTTCGGTTTCCATCAAACTTACGACTTCAGGCTGCGGGGCATTGACCGCATAAAGCGTAATAGCTCCGTGCAGGATTAAAGACGCCACCAAAATCCCGGCAAACGCCCAGTCCATTTGCTGTGCAATGGTTCCTTTGGCTGCGGGTGGTAACCTTGGCGCCGGTGGCGCAGGTGGTGGGACGACAAACTGAAAGATTACGGTGATATCACCGATAACAACCTTTCCGCGGTGCTTGTCGTTCAAGGGTAACGTGTACTGGTTACCCTTTTTCTTCAACAAACCCTGTGCTTTCAGAGTCTGCATATCAACAGGATTCGCCGTACCGTCGATCGAGATCTGACCCTTCATTCCCTCATCGAGGACGAGTTCATAATAACCCGCCTTCGTGGAAAAAAGAGTATGACTCGCCGGTAGTCCAGCATCACTGATTGAAAAAGTATTCCGGGCTGCCTGGCCAAGAGAGAGCGCTTCACGCTCTTCGAGTCGTTTTTCTTCAATGACTCGTCCGCGCTGTACCACGCAGGCTCTCAGGACTTTTTGACTTCCCGCTTGCATATTATTGGACATCAATTTCCCCCCCTGCTGAAGGGCTAATCTCTAAAAATAGAGTTGTAGCCCAACCCAGAGCTTGATGCTAGATTTATTATAATCAGCTGCTGCCCTTGACCACGAGGAACTTGAATTTATTAAATTCAGCTTGTCCCGCCGTGTACATGACTTGGCTTAGTAATTTAAATGGAACCTGACGGTCAGAGATAATCGTTACGATTCCCGAGAATTGAGCGTTGGAGTTGAAACTCGCAACTTGCTTCTGGTGCTCTACAGCCTCCTGAAGCTTCTCGAATAATCGGTCGATTCGATAACCGTTGTCACTTGCTTGTGACTCGTCAACTTTACCCTGTGAGATGGTCAATACGTTTGCATCGTCCACCAGGATGTTATTGAGGGTTACCGTAACCGTCGCAGATTGGTCTGGCTTGAGCTGTGCCGATGAAAACGGCGGCTTTAAGTCAGGTGCCTGCTTGAGCTGAACCGGGTCAGCCGAATAACTCTTGAGAAGGAAGACCAAGATAATGGTCATAATATCCATCAAGGAGTTGATGTTCGGTGACATATCCTCGTCTTCAGCACGTTTCTTACGTCGCCGTGGTGGCTCGTAATCATCGGGCTGAACAAAGGCTGACGGATCAGGAAGGTCGTTAATACCTTCTGGAATCTGTTCTTGTGCTTCACTCATCGATTTTTATCCTCTTAGCAAAGTAATACTAAACCACTGACTCAACCGAGTCCGGGGCTAAGAACCACTTCAGGAAAAAGTTCGCGGCGTTCTTCACCCTCGACTTTAATATCGCGGGTTCTATCCATCACGTCTGTAATTGATTCGAACTCTACATCGGGCTCAGCCGCGATGATGACTTTCTTCTCTTCCGGAAACGCGTCTTTGATCCCTACAAGCATCGTGCTGAGCTTGGCAGTGTCGTAGACCTTGTACATACGAACATCGCTGTCCGTAGTGCACTTTTCCCGTGATCGGTTAACCGAGCGCGGTGGTGGCCACATTCCAACATACTTTCCACAACTAACCTTTTGTTCGATCAGTGGGATAGTTGGCCCAGATGCTTCTTCACCTTCAGCAGAAGGAGCAACACCCGGTAGAACACCGTTAGCACCAGCGAGAATATAACCCTTGTCTGTAATCGTAACAGTCAGGTTTAGCGGTGGCTTGTCTGGCTTATCTTTCTTTTCCTCTTCCGTATTCGGAGAGTTACCGATTGCCGGTGCCGCCACGTTGATGACCGCGATTTCAACAAAGACCATCGAAATCAATAGACATGGAATCAAAATCGAAATTAGACCCATCATTGGACCCAAATCGGGTTCCATGCTGGCTTCATCGAAATTCCGTCTTTCAGAGGGCTTGCGTGCTGCCATCTGTTTAACCTCTCGAGCGTAAGTGGGGTGCCTCCGAGGAGGCACCCTTTTTAAAACAGTCTATAATGACTGAATTTTCTATCTCTACGTAACTACTTGATTAGCGGTCTAGGGGGCTTTGAGCACCCTTACCACGTGATACAAGTAGGTTCTGAAGCTTGACCGAGTACTGGTCAATTTCATCAATGATCTTCTTAACAGTGTTGTTAAGGAAGACGTATGCCGCAATTGTTGGAATCGCTACGATTAGACCGAAAGCAGTCGTGTTCATCGCAATCGCAATCGCTGCGGTCAACATTGTTGTTTTCTGATCTGGTGGAGCTTTTGCAACAGCGTCAAATGCTTCGATAAGACCCATAATTGTACCGAGAAGTCCGAGCATCGTGGCAACGTTAGAAACGGCCTGTAGCGTTGGTGTACGCTTGGTGATGTTCGGGATAACTTCCAAAGAAGCTTCCTCGATAGCATTTGCAATTTCAATCTCACCCTTGTTTGCACGGGTAAGACCTGCCTTGATTACCTTTGGCAATGCAGCCGAAGGAGCAGCATTACAAAGCTTAATGGCGCGATCGATGTTGTTAGCCATAACTAACTTCTGAATCTGAGCCATAAATTGATTAGCATTGATGTTGTACTTGAAAAACAAGAAGATTACGCGTTCAACCATAATCGCAACACCAAAAACGGACGTAATCGCGATGGGCCACATAAATGCTCCACCGTCGACAAAAAATTTAGCTGCACCTGCCAGCATGATGAGATTCCTCCTTGGAAGGTTTCCGCGACTAAGGGAGCCGCGCCCCGTAAATTAAGTTAAAATGGCTTGTTATCGATAGACTTTATGATTTTCGGTATAAAGCTTTTTTTCAATTCCAAACCTTCGAAGTTCAAGTTTTGTCTTGGCAAAATATAAAAAGCTTGAGGCTTTTGTATACGTCCCTCGACCTTAATGGCTTCCAACCTGATGACTTTTCGACCTTGTGCCGATGCCATGCTTGAAAGCCCCATCATCATAAAAATCACGGTGAATATAAACGCGAGCTTTGGCATAGTTGCAAGCAATTTATTAACCCTTTTCATGATATCCCCCAGTACTTTTTGTTGCCGTTGGGCCGCGACGCCAAGCACTGTTTGAAGAGGGGCAAGTTTGCCCTTAGCGGTGTCGCAAGGTCAACGGTTGTAAGTCGTTTTTTTCTGTATTTCCGAACAAAAGTTTCTGATGATCTCATAAAAACACTGACGCCCTGCGCTATTTTAGCCCTGGTTTCCGGTTTCCGAGCCCTCATCAGCCCCATCTTCTTTGTTTTCTTGGTTAGCTTCGCTTTGATCGCCTTCAGGAGCGCCTTCACCTTCAGGAGCGCCTTCGCCTTCAGTGCCTGGTGCAGGTAGGCCCGCTGCTTCGGCTTCAGCCGCCGCTTCTGCGGCCTCAGCTTCTGCCTTGAGACGTGCTTTCTCCGCCTTCTTGCGTTTGCGTTCTTCGCGCTTGAGACGCCTCGCATCACGCTTTTGCTCTTTGACGATCTCTTTTTCGGCTGTCGCCAAGTAACCAGCGATCACTTCATCTTCTTCTTTAGTAACGGTGACTTTTGTCTTGTAGTCGTTTAGATTCTTGATGGCCTTTTCGAAGCGCTGGATAACACCATGGTCGGGCATCTCATTATCGATGTACAAAATCCCGATATTATAGATGGCTCCATGAAGTTCAGGGTTGAGCTCTAACGCCTTCAGATAAGACTTCTCCGCTTCAACATACTTCATGTCGTTTCGCAGGGCTGTTCCCAGATTCAATTGGTACTCGGCACGTGTTGGCTCTAACTCTGCTGCCTTGCTGAAAGATTCGACTGCACCGCGAAAGGCTCCCAGCTCGTTTTGTAATACACCAAGGTTATTTCGAAATGCTGCGATATTCGGGCCTGCCGCCACCGCATTCTCAAAGGAAAGATTAGCGGCACGTACATTTTCGAGGTCGAGCATGACCAGCCCAAGTTCATTATGAGCAGTAGCCAACAAAGGATCGATCTCCACCGCTTGCCTTAGGGCTGTTTGACTCAGTTCGACCTTTCCTTGTCTCCGATACACCATCCCAAGAGCTTCCATAGCTTCTGCATTACGCTCATCAGCTCGTAAGGCGGCAATTGCGTAGTTGTGAGCATCGTCTAGGTTACCTTGGCGAACCCTGAGGCGAGCTAGACCGGTAGCCGCCATCGTGGATTCTTTGGTTTTCTTCCAGGCTTTAGTCAGCAGTTCGTCGGCCTTTTGCAAATCGCCGCGTTTTTCGGCGATGGTCGCGAGCGCTGCCGCTGCCCGGGTAAAATCCGGATTCTTTTCTAAGATTGCTTGGTAGATAGGCTCAGCTTCTTGCGACTTGGCCATAGACTCCAAAAGAGCAGCTTTGTTGAAAAGCGTTATTGGATCTTCGGGTTTAAGTACCAAGACCTCATCGAAACGTGCCAATGCGGCTGCTCGGTCACTGGCAACCAATACCAGCCCACGATCAAAGATAGCAGGTGTTGGATCCTCAGCAGTAACCGGTGCATCTTCTACTACTGGTGCATTTTCCGCGGGCGCTGCTTCAGGAGCGGCGTCGGTAGTATTGTCGACTTCGGGTGTAATGGTTTCAGCTGCCGGCTCGGCGGTTGCTTCCGATGGCTCTGCAGCCTCAACGACGACGTCGGGGCCAGCGGCGACCTCTTCTGGCGCGGAAACCTCAGGCTCTGCAACGCTTTCCTCAACCGGTTCCGGTGGCGCAACTTCTGGGGCCTCAGGCTTAGGACCACAAGCGGTCATCAAAGCTAAACCTACCAACCAACTAGTATGGCGCCGCATTACTCTTCTCCCTCAGGTTGAGACTCTTCGGTTTCTTCACCATCGGTCTCAGAGCTAGCCTCTTTATCGGATTCTGCTTCATCGGGTGACTCTTTAGATTCCTTCTTCGAATCTTTAGTGTCTACCTCGCCTTTTTTAGCCTTGTCCTTGTCGGAAGATTCCTCGGGAGCGGGCGCAGGAGCGGTGACTGCACCCTCTGGAGCAGCGGCTTCAGGAGCAGTGGCTTCGCCTTCGGCCGCAGCTTCAGGAGCAGTGGCTTCGCCTTCGGGAGCGGCTTCAGGGGCAGTGGCTTCACCTTCGGGAGCGGCTTCAGGAGCAGTGGCTTCACCTTCGGGAGCGGCTTCAGGAGCAGTGGCTTCGCCTTCGGGAGCGGCTTCAGGAGCAGTGGTTTCGCCTTCGGGAGCGGCTTCAGGAGCAGTGGCTTCGCCTTCAGGAGCGGCTTCAGGGG
>JABJBS010000081.1 GCA_018668695.1 Deltaproteobacteria bacterium | reverse complement strand
GATGTAGACGACCTTTCACGAACCGGTGCGGGCCATCAACAAATCATGAATGCAATGCGCGAGGCAGTGGCAAAAGTACACGGAATCCAAGCGCACTCGATATTCTTACTATGGCCCGGCAGCATGCCGAAAACATCAAGTGGAAAGATCCAGCGTCGCGAAGCAAAAGCCAACTATGAAGCAAAATTTCTCGAGGGTCCCTCGGAGGTTATTTATGGATGGGTACGTCCCAAAAAGAAACCTGACCCAATTGTATCAAGACCTCAGCCTGCAATGGCCACGACCCCAACGACCGGCGGCATCCAACTACACCGTGAGATTCAGGAATTCTTAATCAATGCTATCGCAGCTAAAACCTCACAAGACTTGGATACGATTGATATAGATACACCTTTTAGTTCATTCGGCCTCGACTCCCGGGATGCAGTAGGACTAACCGGTGAGCTTCAGGAGTGGCTGGAAATCAAATTGGGAGCCACCCTTCTCTTCGATTACCCATCAATACGCCAACTCACCGACAATCTCGCTGATTTAAAGTCTGGCAAGACAGAAGCTCCACAAACAGAATCCAAAGAACACATTATTATAATTGGTGGCGGGGTTGCGGGACTTACTGCAGCGATGGAGCTTCAAGAAAAAGGCCACCACAAAATCAGCATCGTTGAACGGTCAGACAGACCCGGTGGAAAAGTTCGCAGTGTTGAAGTCGATGGCAAGTTCTACGAACTTGGTCAAATCTATTTCGGGTCCAACTATAAGACAGGCTACAAACTTATAGACAAGCTCGGCCTTACAGTAACACCGGACCCCAACCCCACCTTGCAATTTAGTCTCGGCCAAAACAAAGGTGTTGAAGTAAACGTGGAGTACTTTGGTCAGTGGGTCGCAGCCGCCCTCGAAGCTGCAGGGCTCTCTCTCGGTAGCAATCTCAATGCGCAGAACTGTCCCCCTGAGTTGTTTGTACCATTTTCACATTGGATTGAAGACAAGCAAGTCGGTGACATACCTATGAAGCTATATGAACTTTGGACTTCATACGGCTATGGCTACCTCACCGACGACATGCCTGCCTATTACGTTCTACGCTATCTCATTTTAGTTTTTGGAATGGAAAGCTTTGGACGAATCGAGGAAGGAAACGCCGAGCTCTGGGCTCGTGCGGCAGTATACCTCGAATCCAAGGGAGTACCTTTTACTACAGGCTTCGAAGTTCAACAGGTTATCCGTAGCGAAAGCGGTGTGCGGGTTGAATCGGTTGACGGCCGAGTGTTAACCGGTGACCGCGTCATTTTCGCATGCCCACCAAAGGCCGTACTCAAAATCATCGAGCCGACCACAACCGAAAGAGAGATTTTAGAGCGATTTAAAACCTACGAATACCGTGTCACGGTCACCCGGGCCAAAAACATGCCTGATGCTTCAGCCTTGATTATTCAAGAGAATCAACACAGAGAGACCCAAGGAAATCTGCTAGGCTACTTTAAGTTCAACTCTGATAGCGATGTTTTTATCACCAGCCAATACGGAACTCTTCCAAACGACCCGAATCCATTCGACGCTGCCCTTCTCAACCAGAAGCTAAAAGAAGACTTTGCGAATCTCGGCGGTGAACTATTGGAAGTCGTTGAAGAGTTTACGTGGTCTTACTTCCCGCACGTCAGTTGCGAAGATATTCGTTCGGGTTGCTTCTCACAGCTGGATGCTATTCAGGGCCAAAATCGGTCCGTTTTCCTCGGCTCGTACACTTCTTTTGAAACACTTGAAGACACAGCAGCCGCGACTACTTCCATTATCAAGAAGGTCTTTTCAAAGACCAGTGCACTGGTACGCGAAGATATTGCAGTGGTCGGTATGGCCTGCCGTCTACCCGGCAACATCAAGTCCCCGGAAGGTCTCTGGAAAGCCCTCAATGATAAGGTTAACGGAATCACGGAAATCCCGCTCGAACGCTGGGATCCAGACCAATACTACAGCCCGAAGCCTCAGACACCTGGCAAAATGTGTACGCGGTGGGGCGGCTTCCTTGGAGACATCGATAAGTTTGACCATTCGTTTTTTGGGATATCGCCTCGCGAGGCTCGCAATATGGACCCGCAGCAACGAGTACTCCTCGAAACGGCTCATGCCGCACTGGAAGATGCAGGGATTCCCAAATCGAAAACCGATGCAAGCCAGACATCTGTCTTCATGGGAATATGCAACTCAGAATATGCATTAAGAACAGTCTACGGGCCCGACATTGGACAAATTGACCCCTACTCTGGAACAGGCGCTCTGCCCAGTATAGCATCCGGGCGAATTTCTTACTTGCTCAACCTACAAGGTCCCTGCTTAACGATTGACACGGCATGTTCGTCTTCACTGGTAGGTATCCACCTTGCTGCACAAACATTACGAAGTGGTGAGAGTGATATAAGTCTCGTCGGGGGCGCAAATCTACTTTTAGAACCTAAAGCGACTGTCTACTTCAGTACCGCTGGCGCGCTGTCTCCGGATGGTCACTGCAAAACATTTGATGAGTCGGCTAACGGTTATGTTCGCAGTGAAGGTGCCGGAGTTGTCGTTCTCAAAAGACTCTCAGATGCTCTAGCAAACAACGACCGTATCTACGCTGTCATTAAAGGAACCGCAATCAACCAAGATGGACGCACCAATGGCTTGACTGCACCCAATGGGCGCCAGCAACAGGCGGTCATTCAAGCCGCACTTCAAGACGCACGGGTAAATGCTGGAGACGTTGGCTATGTGGAAGCACATGGTACCGGTACACCCTTGGGAGACCCGATCGAGATTCATTCGCTCGGCGCCGTTCTTGGGGCTAAACGAACAAATAAAAAGCCGGTGGTCATCGGTTCAGTTAAGAGCAATCTTGGTCATACCGAAGGAGCTGCGGGGGTCACAGGTTTTATAAAAGCCGCCCTAGTTGTGCAGCAAGGAGCCATCCCACCCAATCTTCACTTCGATAATCCCAGCAAGAATATCGATTGGGACACACTGCCCTTTGAAATACCCACAGAGACACAAGAGTACACAGAACTGGCTGGTCCACGACTCGCCGGGGTAAGTTCATTTGGATTTGGTGGAACCAATGCGCATGCAATCCTAAGCGAACCACCTAGTAACAAACGAGACAGAATCGCAACCAGCAGCCATGCGATTCTGGCTTTCAGCGCCGCAACCACCGAAGCATTAGAGCACCGGGTCCAAGCCATCTTGCACTTCTTGGAGCGTAATCCATCCACTCATCTCCAAAACCTTGCCTATACTCTCAGCCACCGGCGTACCCATCATAAGATTCGAGCTTTTGCTGTGGTTAAGTCAGTAGAGCACGCCATTGATTCATTAAGGTCCATGGTTGAATCCGGGCATGCGACGTATGCTCAAGAAATAACCAACCAGCCCGGCAAAATTGCATTCATGTTTACAGGTCAGGGCTCTCAGTACATAGGAATGGGCCGCGAGCTTTACAACAATTCGCCAGTCTTTCGAGATATTCTTGAGAAATGCGATGATGAGTTGCTTCCAACCTTGGGTCAGTCTCTCGTGAGTATCATCTCTCCTCATGACGAAGACGCTTCACCCATCCACGAAACCGCCTTCACGCAGCCAATTCTTTTTGCGTTTGAATACGCACTGACTCAGCTCTGGCGTTCTTGGGGCGTTAATCCCGACTACGTCATGGGCCACTCGGTTGGCGAATATACCGCAGCCTGCGTGGCCGGTGTATTTACCTTTAGGGATGGGCTTAAGCTTATCGCCGAACGCGGCAGGCTCATGCAAAGCCTACCCACCGGCGGCAAAATGGCGGCAGTGAAAACCAGTGGTAGCCAGCTTCAAAAATCAATCGACGCCAGCGGAATAGAAGGCGTGAATGTAGCGGCTCACAATGGTCCACAAAGCAGTGTCATGGCAGGAACCGCGGAAGCAGTAGAGGAACTTTGCAAAATTCTTAAAACAGAAGAGATGGCGACCAAGGAGCTAACTGTTTCCCATGCTTTTCATTCCCACTTGATGGATCCTATCCTGGACGCATTCGAGAAACATGCCTCGCAATTTACGTTTGCACCGCAAATCACACCGATTGTATCCAATCTCAATGGTGAGGTTGCTGGCGAAGAAATGTTGCAAGCATCCTACTGGCGAAACCACATCCGAGAACCTGTCGCATTTGAGCAATCAGTTAAAAAACTCGTCGAGGAAGACGTTCAGATTTTCTGTGAAATAGGCCCACACACTCAGCTTACGGGTATGGGGAAATCATGCGCTCCGTCGCAATATGGAAATTGGATAGCAAGCCTTCACAAGAAACAAGATAATGCCTTAACTCTGCTAAGTGGACTCGGACAACTCTATCAACTGGGCTACCCCGTCTATTGGGAGGGTGTCTACAACCCAGCGGCACATTCTGTACTATCGCTCCCCTCTTACCCGTTTCAGCGATCGACACATTGGATCGACTCGGACGCTGCTTCCAGCTTGCCCACAGTTCCTCTGAGCCCTAAGTCTAAAAACCCATTCTTAGGTAGCAAAATTGAATCAATGATTATCAAAGAAGGAGAAGAGCTTTTTACGCAGCCCCTTGAGCATGTCTTGGGGCACTTTGAACAAGTTGATGCTACCAAAAAGATTCCATTCCATTGGTTTTTAGAGGTAATCAATGAAGCTTCGAGTCGAGTGTCGGCTTCAGCTCAAGGTATCAGCTCATTGGACATCCAAACGCAGTCAAAGGATTTTGACTGGATCCAGTGCCATATGACGACGGATTCAAAGGGATTGATACGTATGCGGGCTGCGGGACAATCAGTCAGTGACGATGACAATGCTTGGAAAACAATATTCACGGCGAACCTAACGAACTCCGATAAGGAATTAGAACAGACTCTGGACATCAAGGCTTTACGTAAAACCTTCAAAAAGACCAAGAGCATGTCGAAGTTCATCACAAAATGCAGGGATAGCAGATCTCCCTTTGGTAAGGCCGGGGGAAAAGTGGTTCAATCGATCCATGTCGCAGATGGTCAATTCCTGATGCAACTTAGAACCTCCAAGATTGCGGAAACCAATGCGAGCCAATTCGCGGTATCTCCGCACATTCTTGATGCGTGCCTCATGATCTTCACCGCATTATCACCCGATGAATCGCGGGATGCCTGGATTCCCAAAGGTGTGGGAACCATTTCCATAAGCCCACAACAAGAAATGCCCCTTTGGGTTTGGGCCCAAATTAAGGATAGTCCTTCGAGCAAGACCATTATCGCCAATATCCACATCATTACCGAGTCAGGTAGGGTTCTCGTTCAATTTGAAGATGTATCGCTCGTGGCCGCGGAGCGTGAGCCAACGATCAGAGAGAAAGTTGAGTCTGCTGAAGCTGTTGCGCGAGAACAACTGATATCAGATTTTATTCGAATGATTATCGCCAAGGGGCTGCGCTGCGAAATGGCCGGCTTGGACATGAATGAACCTCTTACGAATCTAGGGCTGGACTCATTAATATCCATTGAGCTCTTAAATCAGCTGGAAACCGACCTTCAGGTGGACATCAATATAAACGAACTTCAAGAAGAAACGACGGGTATGAAACTGACTCAAACGGTTCTTCAGAGCATGTTCGGCAGCCAGGATTTACCAGCAGAGGTGAGCCCACTGGTGCAGCTCCAAGCGGGTAATAAAGACAACCGGCCTGTCTTCTATGTCCATCCCCTGGGTGGTTCAGTACTTGCGTATATGGATTTAGTGAGGGCAATGGGTCCCGATCAACCATTTTACGGACTTCAAGTCCCCAAGGTTGCTGGCGGGG